>DYPD01000063.1:0-19161 GCA_020720115.1 Thiomargarita sp.
CAGTGAAGTATTTAAAATAAACATAACAAATTTATAGGAATTTCACTATATAATCGTATTCGTCACAACGTCTTGGGTTCATGTGAATAGTATAAATCTTTTAGCAACTGCGTAACTCCTAAAACTGTAAGCTTGAAGCATTTTGCGTATAATGCCCGCTGTTCTTGCCAGTGGCGCAACGCTGGCGCTTTTTCTAGCTGCTAAAAAATGAAGGAAAACCCATGCGTCCCAGCGGTCGAGCACCTGATCAACTCCGAAAAATCCGCTTAACCCGCCGTTATACCAAACATGCCGAAGGCTCGGTGTTGGCTGAGTTTGGTGATACCAAGGTGTTGTGTACTGCCTCTGTTGAGGAACGTGTGCCGCCTTTTTTGAAAGGCAAGCGCCAAGGCTGGGTCACGGCGGAATACGGTATGCTACCACGCGCTACGCACCGGCGTGGTGGACGTGAAGCCGCACAAGGCAAGCAGGGCGGGCGTACTTTGGAAATTCAACGCCTTATCGGACGTTCGCTACGGGCGGTGATTGATTTAAGTGCCTTGGGCGAGCGCACTGTCACCCTAGACTGTGACGTAATTCAAGCCGACGGCGGGACGCGCACAGCCTCTATTACTGGCGCTTATGTGGCACTGGTAGATGCCTGTCAATGGCTAGTGAAATCACGCAAAATAAATGAATCCCCAGTGCATGGCGCAGTCGCGGCTATTTCTGTGGGCATTTACCAGGGCACGCCCGTGCTGGATTTGGATTACGCTGAAGATTCGGAAGCAGAAACTGACATGAATGTGGTGATGAATGAAGCCAGTGGTTTTATCGAAATTCAGGGCACGGCAGAAGGTCATGCGTTTCGCGGCGATGAATTGACCGCTATGTTGGCTTTAGCACAACAGGGCATAGCGCATTTAATCGCCAAACAGCGCGACGCCCTGAGTTGACAAAAACCACAGCAAAGCCCGCTTGTGTAGGTTTTGCTGAAAGGAAAACAGCTTTTATGCAGCGAAAGGATGCCGCCGCACTATCGTGTGTTTACGCTCCGCACCCGTAGACACTATATCTGCTGGAATACCTAAAAGTTCTTCGATTTTAGCGATATAAGCGCGGGCATTCGCAGGCAATTCATCATAGGTCTGAATACCATTGGTTGGCTCAGTCCAGCCTGGCATTTCGATGTAAATCGGCTTACACTTTTCAAAGGCTTCCGCACCCACTGGTGGGTGGTTAAGAGTCACCCCTGCGGATTCGTAAGCAACGCAAATGCGCAAGGTTTCCAATCCATCCAGCACATCCAATTTGGTTAAGCACAAGCCGCTTAAGCTATTGACCAACTTAGCCCGCCGTAGCGCCACCATATCCAACCAGCCACAACGCCGCTTTCTGCCCGTAGTAGCGCCAAATTCGTGCCCTTTTGCGCCTAAATGATCACCATCTGCATCAAACAGCTCAGTTGGGAAAGGACCCGAACCAACGCGGGTGGTGTAGGCTTTAACGATACCTAACACATAGTCAAAATAGCCAGAACCCATGCCGCTACCGCTGGCAGCACCGCCCACAGTGGTGTTAGAAGAGGTTACAAAGGGATAAGTGCCCTGATCAATGTCCAGCAAAGTCCCCTGAGCGCCTTCAAACAGAATGTTGTTGCCCTGATTGGCGTGCTCTTCCAACACTGCTGGCACGTCAGCAATCAGCGGCAGCAGCACGTCACGCATAGCCAAGGTATCGTTTAAGACTTTATTAATATCTACCGCTTCGGCTTTGTAATAATTTTCCAGCATGAAGTTGTGGTAGCTCATGACCTCACGCAATTTGCTCTCAAACTGAGCCACATTGCGCAAATCGCCCACGCGCAAGCCGCGCCGCGAAACCTTGTCTTCATAAGCGGGACCAATACCGCGCCCGGTCGTACCTATTTTATTTGCACCGCGAGCGATTTCCCGCGCATTATCCAAAGCAACATGATAAGGCAAAATCAGCGGACAGGCTTCACTGATAAACAAGCGCCCGCTCACAGACACGCCGCCTTCTTCTAACACTTTGATTTCTTCTAACAAAGCACTTGGTGACAACACCACGCCATTACCGATTAAACAGATGACGTTAGTGTGCAAAATACCGGAAGGAATCAGGTGCAAAACGGTTTTTTTGCCGTCAATCACCAGCGTATGACCCGCGTTGTGCCCGCCTTGAAAACGCGCTACCGCTGAAGCTTGTTCGGTCAATAAATCAACGACCTTGCCTTTGCCTTCATCGCCCCATTGAGTTCCAATAATGACAACATTTTTTCCCATGTTTTGGCTCGCTTTGTTGTATTGGTGTTTACCAAAAAATCAAACTGTCTTATCAACAACTTGATTTGTGTTTTAATCGCTAAGATTTGAAAATTATTGGATCATCAATATAGATATTTTTTAACCAATTGGCTAAGTTTTGATACAACTTGGAATTTTCATCTACAAGAACATCTTTTTTGTCTAGTACACCATCAATACTATATTTGGGCAAATTTTGCCAAGCAAGCCATGTGGCGACCTGAGTCTTAGTAATATGAATAGGTTTGAATTTTTGCAAACCATGAGTTGACAAATCTGCTACGGTTTTTTCTGCATGATGGAATAAGTCTTGTTCAGTTTGAATTATACATGACTTAACCCAATCTTCGAGCATTCCATCTTCTTGGTTATTTGGCATGATCCATACACCAAAATCAGGCAATCCATCTGAATTTCTAAAACAGAACCCATTTTGATAAGTTGCGTTTTCTGGTAATTTAAACCCAAAAGGCTCAACAATTTCTTTAATTTGTTTAAGAGTCCCTACTGTACCTAAGCCATGAGAATCAGCATAATCTGCATCTACAACAACAGCCAAATGTTGAATACTTCCGTCATTAAGCTGTGGCAACAAAATGGTTTTCAAATAATTTAACACACCTTGTTTGCTATTGTATCCACCGCCTAACTCTTTGGGTGGTGCAACCTTGATTTCAGGAGAGATAGCTAAATTTTTACATAGCCTATCAAAGAAATTTTTATCCGTCTCTCCTTCAACGAGCAATAGGTTTTTTTGTGACATTAACGCACCTCTACATCAGATTGCGTAATATTATAAAGTTGTTCTTCATCAAAAACTGTTGCAATAATTTGCCCCTGATTGCTTTGTCTAACACTTTTGCCTACACGAAATAGAACGCCTTCTATCTCTTTATTTTGTCTAGCGACTTTAGCAAAACTTTCAATACAATCCCAACTATGGGTTGTGGCAAAAATTTGTATATTCAATTTTTTAGATAACTCAAATAATAATGTCCAAATTTTTTCTTGAACACTATAGTGCAAGCCATTTTCAAATTCATCAATGAGTAAAAATCCTCCTTTGGCAGGAAAAACTTTTAAAACCAATTGAAATACTCTTAACATTCCGTCTCCTAAACTATTAAGAGACACAGGACGTGATAAACCCGACATTTTAACTTTTGGTGAGCGTCTAGCAATCTTACGCATTGTTGGTGGTCTAGGTCTATATTCATCTATATCATTAACAAAAGTTAAATTTAGAAACTCAGGTTCAATAATTTGCATTGCTTTTATAATAGTTTCTTCTGGTTTTTGAAAAACTATTTTATCCCATTCTTCTGCAAGTTCATCAATAGAAATGAATTGCGTTGGAATAGTACTGCATGGAATTATTTCATAAGCATCACGAATACTAGTTCTATATCTTGGGTCTGATATGTCAAGACTAATTATAAATGAACGATCTCCCTTGGTAACACGTAAAGCATGTTTAACTGGCTCATCTTCAATTTGTTTAAATTCAGATGGAACAACTGCACTGCGTTTTATACGAGTGCGTGTTTCTCCTGTTGTATCATCAGTAAGAGTTTCTTCTGTTTCTACAAGAAATACATGCTGGATTTGTAGTAACTGAGGAGTATCAGTACTATCATTAATTTGTCCAATTTCTATTTTTGCATTATCATCTGTAGGAAATTGCCTACCAGTAAAGAAATCTTCAAACGGCAATGCAGCTTCAGTATCAGTTGAATCATCTTCTCTCAGCCTAAATTTCTCATCATGACTTGCGGCAATTTCTTGAAGCAACAAATGATGAGCATTTCCGGCAAATATCCGCAATGCTTCCAGTACAGTGCTTTTCCCTGAGTTATTTTTACCCACAATTAGATTGACATGCCCAAGCTTTTCGACTGTGAAGTCTTGGAGAAGTCTAAAGTTGCTGATTTTTAGCGAAGTGAGCATAGATTTTACCTAAAAGAGTTGTGCTAAATGACTGACTATGATCAGAGGTAGAATTGACTATGTGATTAAATCGAGTCTCTTGCTCTACTTGTTATCACTGAACAACCCATTCGCACTCATCCCAACTTAAAATCTGTTGACAGCCCATTGCTTGTGCATCGGCGTTTTGTCTGGGTAATTCGCAGATGACAATTTGTCCTTGTTTGCGCAACTGTTGAATCTGTTGCTGTAGGCTTTGCTGCTGTTCGTGGGTGCTGGCAAGCGGCGCAAAAATTGTTTTATTTTCAATTTGTTGTGGATTTAAGGAAACTAGGTTGATGAGGTCGGTACTAAAACCAGTTGCTGGACGTGCGCGCCCGAAGCGTTCACCGACATGATCGTAGCGTCCGCCGCGTGCAATGGCTTGTCCCTGTCCTGGCACATAGGCGGCGAATACCAGTCCGGTGTGGTAGCTGTAGCCGCGTAGTTCGGCTAGGTCTACATGTAGCGCATGATCCGGCACTCGTTCTGCTAGTGCGGCGATCTCGTCTAAGGCTTGCTGCACGCTGTGGCTGGCGTGTTTGAGACTGTGACGCGCTTCTTCTAGCACGCTGAGGTCACCGTTTAAGTACACCAGTTGCGCTAACATTTCATGCGCTTGCGTATCTACTTGCCAAGCCGACAAAAAGCTGTGAATTTCCGGGATGGCTTTGCTTTGCAGCACATCAAATAGCTGATGTTCTTGTTCTTTATCCAGCCCAGCTTGCTGCGCCAATTCGCGGTAAATGGCGACCTGTCCTATGTCTATGTGGTAATTATTGATGTGCGTTAGGTGCAGGGTTTCTAGCATTAGGCTGAGGATTTCCGCGTCGCTGGCAACGCCGGCGTGACCATAAAGCTCTGCGCCAACTTGTAATGGCGAGCGGGTTCGCGCAAAGCCGTCTGGACGGGTGTGTAGCACTGTGCCGAGGTAACACAGGCGGGTTGGCACTGTGCGTTTGAGTTGATGAGCATCGATTCGGGCGACTTGCGGCGTAATATCGGCACGAATGCCCATCAAACGCCCAGTGAGTTGGTCGGTGATTTTGAAGGTCTGTAAATCTAAATCCGCTCCCGTGCCCGTGAGCAGGGAATCCAAATACTCGATAAAGGGCGGGATAACCAGCTCATAGCCCCAACTGCGGTAGGTGTCGAATAATTGCCGCCGCACCTGTTCAAGATAAGCGGCGGCTGGCGGCAGCACCTCGTGTACGCCTTCTGGCAACAGCCAGTGGTTTGAGTAACGCATGGTTTTATCCTAATGCACCAGGTAAAGCAGCACTAAGCCGCTTAACATACTAAACAAGCCCACCATGCGCAGAGTGAAATCTTCGCTCTGCGCCACGCGCAAAAAAGTTTCACGCAAACCGGTGGGATTGAGGAAAGGCATCACGCCTTCAAGCACCAGCATCAGCGCCAACGCCGTGCCTAAGTCTTGCCAATCCCACATTGTCTACACAACCCTAGCCAAAAAACCTGCTTGGCAGGATGCTGGAATGCGGAATCTAGCCTGTGCAGGTTGCTTACTCAGTGGTTGGTGCATTGATGGCTTACTTGCTGGCTGGATGAGCAGATTCAGACTGCTTGAAGTAACTGAAAAAATCCATGTTGGGATCGATGACCAAAACATCAGATTTTTGGCTAAAAGCCGTACGGTAAGCGTTTAGGCTACGGTAAAAAGCATAAAACTCTTCATCTTGCTTGAAGGTTTCTGCGTAAATGCGCACTGCTTCGCCATCACCCTGTCCGCGAATTTCTTCCGCTTTGCGCTCAGCTTCCGCCAACATCACGGTTTTTTGCCGATTTGCATCGGCGCTGATACGCACTGCTTCAGCTTCGCCGCGTGAGCGTAGTTCTTTAGCGACGCGCTCACGTTCGGCTTCCATGCGTCGGTACACGGATTGGCTGACTTCTTGAGGTAAATCAATGCGTTTGATGCGCACATCTACCACTACAATACCTAAACCAGCGGCACGTTTTTGCGCTTCTTCGGTCAGATTGGTCATGATTTCTACCCGATTTCCAGACACCACTTCTTGAATGGTGCGGGCAGCGATTTTGCTGCGCAAACCATCAGCGATAATTTCGGCTAATCGCTGATTGGCTCGCTGCGCGTTGCCGTCTACTGAGGTAAAAAATTTCAACGGGTCTACGATGCGCCATTTCACGAAAGAATCTACGATAAGATTTTTCTTTTCGCTGGTTAGAAAGCGTTCTTCAGCAGAATCAAGAGTTTGAATGCGTTTATCAAAATACAGAATTTTCTGAATCAAAGGCAGCTTGAAATTCAAACCTGGCTCATGATCGGCGCTGAGGATTTTGCCGAATTGCAGCTTTAAGGCGTACTGCGTTTGCTGCACGCTGAAGGTGCTGGCATAAACCAGCATGGCGATTAAAGCCAAGACTACGCCTAGTAAAGTCATTTTGTTTTGCATTTAAGGCGTACTCCTAACAGGACGGTTAGTATCACGGGTAGGACGGGGCGTCTCTTCTTCTTCAAGCGGCGCAGAGGGGCGCATAAACATATCTAAATCAGATAAGCTGGCTTTATCTTCTACACCCGCATTAGCACCGATCATTTTATCCAATGGTAAGAATAACAGCGGATTCCCTTGTTTAAGGTCGATCATTAGCTTACTGGTTTGCGTAAAGACGCTTTCTAAAGTTTCCAAATAAAGGCGCTTGCGTGTGACCTCTGGCGCCAGCTTGTAGGCTTGCAACACGCTGAGAAAACGGCGAGTTTCACCATTGGCTTTTTCAATGACTTGTGAGCGGTAAGCCTCGGCTTCTTGCACTATTTGATCAGCCGCGCCACCGGCTTTTTGCGTCACTTCATTACGATAGGCT
The DNA here is from genome assembly GCA_020720115.1 of Thiomargarita sp. Taxonomy (GTDB): domain Bacteria; phylum Pseudomonadota; class Gammaproteobacteria; order Beggiatoales; family Beggiatoaceae; genus BB31. Next base: position 7,119 of record DYPD01000063.1, read on the forward strand.
TCCGCCTTGTTCTTGGAGCGTTCTTCATCTTCACGCGCTTTGATGGCGTCGGCAAAAGCTGTTTGCACCTGATCGGGGGGTTGTGCGTTCTGCATGTTTACGCTGCGCACAATCAAACCTGTCGTATAACGGTTAAGGATTTCTTGGGTTAATTTTTTGGTGTCTTCAGTGACCTTGTCACGTCCACTGGTCAATACCTCGTCCATTTTGCTCATACCCACCACTTCGCGCAGGGCGCTTTCTGTGGCTTGTTGCAAGGTGCTGTCAGGGTCTTTGACATTAAACAGGTAATCTTTAGCATCATCAATTTGATACTGAACGACTAGAGCGATTTCTACAATGTTTTCGTCTTGCGTCAGCATCAAGGCTTGATGGGGTACAGCGCGGATTTCTTCCACATTGACTTTTACAACAGATTCAATGGGGTAAGGAATGTGCCAATTTAAGCCCTGATTAGTGGTCTCCGTGTATCTGCCAAAGCGAGTTTCCACGCCTTTGAATGCGGGTTGTATGGTATAAAAACCAAACAAGAGCCAGATAAAAAACACTACAAAGAGGGCAATACCCATTAATCTGGGGTCTAGTTCTAAGTTGTCGGGCGTTTCAGGCTCGCTGTTCCGTTTTTTAGAATTACCGAACAAACTCACCACCTTGTTCTGTAATTTTTTCAAAAGTTCATCCAAATCAGGGGGACCCTGATCGTTATTGCGGTGACCCCAGGGATCTTTCCCGTTGCCACCTGGTTCATTCCAGGCCATGTAATGACTCCGTTAGGATGTGTCCCAGAGTGGTTGGGACGAATGACAAAAAATCTAAGCAGATGCTTATGCAAAGCCGTTAATGATAGCGAATAAGATGCACGATGGATAGACTCATAACAAAATCTTAAGGTTGCTGCATTTGCCACAAGCCAGTGATTTTACTGTGGCTCAACAGCAAGTCCTGCTGACTGCGCTGTTCAGGATAGGCTTGCAGCACACTTTGGCGGATAGATAAGGCGCTTTGATAGGAAGACAAAGCGGCTTTATTGTTGTTCTGTAATTTTTGCACGTCGCCGAGTCTATCATAGGCAGCAGCTAAGGTGCGCCGATATGAGGCTGAAGGCTCTGCCGCTGCCGCTTGCTTAAAGTATTTCACGGCGTCGGTATAGCTACCTTCCGCTGCTGCATAGGTTTTTTGGGCTTTATGCAAGTCGCCAACGCGCTCATGGCTAATGGCGAGATCGCGCTGATTAGCCGCGTCTTTAGGCGCAAGTGCTAAGAGCTTTTGCGATGCACTCAGTGCCTCATGATAGCTCAGGAGCGCGGCGGCATAGCGCAATAAGCGTTTTTGCAAATGACCGATTTGATCGTAATTGCGTGATAACTGGCGCAAAAGATCGGCATCTTGGGGATTTTCTTGGTGCGATTGCTGGCGCAATGCAGTCGCCTGTTGATAGAGTTCTAATGCTTTAGCCCATTGTTTTTGCTTGACTTGAGCGGTGGCTGATTGTTCTAAATCAGTGGCTGTGGGGGCTGGCATAGGACGCGGCTCAGGCTTTTCCTCTTGATTGGCTTCAGACAATACAGGTGTTGCTGCGGGCACAACGGGCTTGGGTTCTGTTTTCGCATCTACTGCTTCAGCATGAAACGGTAAATCCTTTTGCGGCTGCGGCTCTAGCTGCTTGGGTGGTGAGCTGATTGTCAGTGGCGGTTCAACGGCTTGGATTTCGGCAACCTGCGTGGGCGGCGGCGTAGCATCCTGCCATAGCGCATTCCACTGCTGACTGAGCCAAAGCGCCTGCGTATTGAGCCAGCCTTGATATTGTGGCAATAAAACCACTGCTGCACCGAGCAGCGATATGAACAGCAGCATCAACAGCAGCGGACGCCAAGGAGAGTAGCGCCTTAAACGGGCGATTTCCGCGACCAGCGGTTTAACGGCTGGCGGACTATTACTGACCTGAGCGGCTACAGCGGCGCTTTGGGGTTGCGCGGTCAGCGCCGCCGAGAACGCATCAAGTTGATGCAAGACTGTGCCGTGCGCTGCAATCCACAGGGTATCTCCTGGTTTTTCCTGCCAGAGTAAATTTTTTTCCAGCAATCGCTTGAGGAGTGTCTGCGCTGCTTCGGTAGGCGCGAGAAGGGTCAACGGCAGACGCCGCGTGCGAAAAATGCGCCCTTCTTGCGTGAAAGCAAAAGCTTCCAGCATTGACCGCAAAGCCGCCTGTTCAGCGGCAGATAAACCTGCCAATTCCATACGCAGCAGGCGTTCTAAAGCACCAGATAAGCCGGCAATGGCGTTCCAGTTGAGATTTTTCTGTGCCAGGGCAAACACGGCTTGCACCGCAGTGAAAGGATAAGGTTGCTGCTGCACGGCATTAAGTAGCTGCGAAAATAATCCAGAATCCATTGCTTGCGGCGGCAAACCGGCGTGCAACATAGTTTGCCACTGTTCGTTTTGCGGCGGTTGCAAAAGATATTGTCCAGTGCCCGCCAGTAGCTTGGCAAAACCCGGACAGGTATTGAGCGGTGTCAAACTGTGTTCGTCTAGGCTGGCGAGTATCCAGCAACGTCCGCTACTGGCTAACTGGCTGAGGCGTTCACACAAAAGCGCTCGCTGTTGCGTACTGAACTGAGGTAAAAGCAATTGCTCTAGGTTTTCAATCAAGAGTGCCACTCGCGCCACTGGCGTTTCTGCGCTTGCCAGCAAGGGGCGGTTGGTGACTAAATCCAGCGTGGTTTTCAGCAACAATTCAGCCGCTTTGCTGTGATCTCTAAGCAAATTTGCTAATTGTTCGGCATGAAGATGATGGGTTTGTTTAAGCTCTGGCAAAGCACCGAGCAATGCCGTTGCCAAGCCGCGCAAAGGATACTGCAAGTCGTCGCAGGGATACCAGATTGCCTGCCGCCACAGTTTGGCATCTGCTTCAGTGCGACTCAGCAAGGGCAGCACGCCAGCGCGTAGCAGCGAAGATTTACCACTGTCTGGCGGAGCAACCAGCGCCAGAAAGCTGCGTCCGTGTTCACCCTGATGCTGCCAGGTAGCAAAAATTTCTTGCGCCAACGCCTGCTGCCCAGTAAAGCGCAGCGTGTGTACCGCATCAAGCGGCTTTAGTGCGGGAAGAAAAGGCTGTTCTGTCATAAAAAATTCCAGAGCGAAGGTTGGCGAATGCAGCTTTTACGGCGTGTTACTACATAAAACGTGCGGGCACCTGACGATGCCACTGGGTCACTTGTTGATAACGATGCGCAATATTTAACAAACGCGCTTCGTCAAAATAATTGCCGATTAACTGCATTCCAACCGGTAAGCCTTGGATTTGTCCGGTAGGCACAGACATGCCAGGCAGCCCTGCTAGATTGACGGCAATCGTGTAAATGTCTGACAAATACATGGTGATGGGATCATCAGCTTTTTCGCCAATTTTGAAGGCGGTGGTGGGCGAGGTGGGGGCTAAAATCACATCCACTTGCTGAAATGCCTGTTTGAAATCATCGCTGATTAAATGGCGAATTTGTTGGGCTTTCAAATAATACGCATCGTAATAGCCGGCTGAAAGTGCGTAAGTGCCGACCATGATGCGGCGTTTGACTTCTGCGCCAAAACCTTCTCCGCGAGAGCGTTGGTACAGGTCTGCCAAATCTTTGGGATTTTCGCAGCGGTAGCCAAAGCGCACACCGTCAAAGCGCGACAGGTTGGAAGAACACTCAGCAGGCGCTACCACATAGTACACAGGCACTGCGAGCTGTGTGTTAGGCAAATTAATTTCTTTGATTTTGACGCCGAGTTTTTGCAACTCAAGCACCATCGCTTCTAGGTTTAGCCCCATTGCTTCGCTTAAACCGGTGCGGATATATTCCTTCGGCAGACCCATTTTGAGTCCTGCCAAGCCATTATTTAAGTCGGCGGTGTAATCCGGCACTTCGCGTTCCACCGAGGTGGAGTCGCGGGGGTCAAAGCCCGCCATGCAGTTGAGCAGTAACGCGGCGTCTTCGGCGGTGCGGGTCATGGGACCGCCCTGGTCTAAGCTGGAAGCAAAGGCGATCATGCCGTAGCGCGATACCCGCCCGTAGGTAGGTTTCAAGCCGGTAATGCCGCACAAAGCGGCGGGTTGGCGAATTGAACCGCCGGTGTCTGTGCCCGTTGCGGCGGGCGCTAAACAGGCGGCGACTGCAGCGGCTGAGCCACCCGAAGAGCCGCCAGGAACACGCTCTAAATCCCAAGGATTTTTCACCGCGCCGTAGTAGCTGGTTTCATTAGAAGACCCCATAGCAAATTCGTCCATATTGGTCTTGCCGAGCGTAACCATACCCGCCGCGTTCAGTTTTTCCACCACAGTGGCATCATAGGGCGCAATGAAGTTGTCAAGCATTTTTGAACCGCAACTGGTTTTGATCCCTTGCGTGCAGAAAATGTCCTTATGCAACAAAGGAATGCCGGTTAAAGCTTCGGCGTTGCCCGCTTGAATCCGCTGATCAGCAGCAGCGGCTTGAGCAAGCGCCTGCTCTTCAGTGATGCTAATACAGCAGTTGAGCGTAGCATTGTGCTGCTTTAGACGAGACAGAAAGTGCCCAGTAAGCTCGCGGCTGGAACATTGGCGCGTGCGCAAGGCGTTGGATAATTCGCTTAAAGTTTTAGTGTGCATGGTCTTGGCTTGAAATGTGGGAAATTTGGGGAAGGGAGAAGCAACAGCTTGGCGTTACTCAATGACTTTAGGCACCAGATAGAGTCCGGCTTCGACCTGTGGCGCAATCGCTTGAAAAGCTGCCCGTTGATCGGGTGCGGTCACGACATCTTCGCGCAACCGCGCCACTGCTTCCAGCGGGTGCGCCATTGGCGTGATATGTGCTGTGTCAATTTGCTTCATTTGCTCGGCTAAGTCCAGAATATTAGACAGGTTTTCCGCATAACGCGGGATATCCTCGGCGCTTAAAGCAATGCGGGCGAGATGGGCGATTTTTTCAACATCGGTTTTGCTCAGTGACATGTTCGCTCCGTTATCCTAAAAGAGTTGTTAAAATAAAGACTTAGGCTGCTTTGCAAGATACCTTGAAGGGCTTAAAAAGCACGCCAATAAGCGGTCGCGGTCAACTTTGATGCCGCGCTCAAAATAAATTATTTTAACGCAAACCCTGTGCATTCGCTGTAGAAAAACGAGAAAATATGCTTCCCGTGCCGCCTCTTTACTTTAAACTAGCCCGCTTACGCGCCCCAACGGGGCATAAAGTCAGGAACGGCGCAAAGTATGAGGACTTGCTCTAATGCGGCGGCATTGGTAGAGTAGCGAGCATTTGCGTAAGGCTTGACGGGTACGAACTGAACGATTTCTTTGCATTTGAACTCCTTGAAGCCTCAAGGATTGACTAGGACTGTAATAATTACATGTTAAAACGCTTACGTGGACTTTTTTCTAACGATCTGTCAATTGATCTGGGCACCGCAAATACCCTCATTTATGTCAGAGGCAAGGGCATTGTGTTAAACGAGCCTTCCGTCGTGGCGATTCGCCAGGGACGAGAAAGTAACGGCAACACCAAAATGATCGCCGCCGTCGGCTTGGAAGCAAAGCAAATGCTGGGGCGCACACCCGGTCATATCACTGCCATACGCCCGATGAAAGACGGCGTGATTGCAGATTTCACTGTGACTGAAAAAATGCTGCAATATTTTATTCACAAGGTTCACGCCAGCCGCTATTTCAAACCCAGCCCGCGTGTACTGGTGTCCGTACCCTGCGGCTCAACCCAAGTCGAACGCCGCGCAATCCGCGAATCCGCAGCAGGCGCGGGCGCCCGCGAAGTGCATCTGATTGACGAACCTATGGCCGCAGCAATTGGCGCCGGAATGCCGGTTAGCGAAGCCTGCGGCTCAATGGTACTGGACATCGGCGGCGGCACCACCGAAGTCGGTATTTTATCCCTCAATGGCATTGTCTATGCCGAATCTGTACGCATTGGCGGCGACCGCTTTGACGAGGCCATCATCAGCTATGTACGTCGTCATTACGGTACGCTGATTGGCGAAGCGACGGCAGAACGCATCAAAATGGAAATCGGTACTGCCTATCCGGGTAAAGATGTGCGCGAAATCAGCGTGCGCGGACGCAATTTGGCTGAAGGCATTCCGCGCAGTTTTAAACTCAACAGCAACGAAATTCTCGAAGCCATTCAAGAGCCGCTACAGGGTATTATTGCCGCCGTGCGTATGGCACTGGAGCGCACACCACCAGAGTTGGGTTCAGACATCGCCGAACGCGGTATGGTGTTGACTGGCGGCGGTGCGCTGTTGAAAGATATAGATAAATTGCTCATGGACGAAACCGGTTTACCCGTCGTAGTCGCAGACGAACCCTTGACCTGCGTGGCGCGTGGTGGCGGACGAGCACTAGAAATGATTGAAGCACACGGTCCTGATTTATTCCGCACCGAATAAGTGGCGCCACTGTATGGTTAAGCAGCCCAAGCCCTAACCCGCTCTGGGCTGTTTTTATTAGGCTTTCCGCTTTGCTTTTAGGAGTCAAGCCATTCATCCTCTGTTCATACGCGGCACATCGCCGGTACTGCGTTTTGCCTTGTTGGTTATCTTGTCAATTGTGCTAATGGTTGCCGATGCCCATATGAATTACTTAGGCAGCCTGCGGAATTTTTCCTACACCGCCGTTGCACCTCTGTATCAAGCGATCAGCCTACCGATTCGCAGTGCGCAAGAACTAGCACAGAATTTCTCCCAACATCGCCTGTTATTAGCAGAAAACCAAAACCTACGCGATCAAAACCTGTTGCTCCAAGTCCAGCTTCAACGCCTAGATGACTTGCGCACAGAAAATCGCCATTTGCGCGGTTTATTTGGTTCAGCGCCGCGTTTTGTCGAAAAAATGCTGATCGCCGAAGTCATGGCAGTGGATTTAGACCCCTTTTCGCGCAAAATGATCATCAACAAAGGTGTTAATCAGGAAGTGCAAATAGGCTTGCCGGTGTTTGACGCACAAGGCGTCATGGGGCAAGTGATAGAAACCGGCACCGTCACTAGCCGGGTGATGCTGATTACCGATCCGGATCATACCTTGCCCGTACAAGTCGCCCGTACTGGCTTGCATACCCTGGTGGCGGGCACTGGCGCAGAAGGCGAGCTTGACTTACTGTATTTGCCCAACACCGCTGAACTGCATATTGGCGATAAACTCATTACTTCAGGGCTGGGTGGGCGCTTCCCGCGTGGCTATCCGGTTGCTGTAGTGACGCATTTCAAACCCGTGATGGGACAGCCTTACGCGGAAGCCAAAGCGCGTCCCAGCGCCCTATTAGATCGCAACCGCGATGTGTTACTGATTTGGCCCCTCAAAGAAGAAATCCAGCAGCCAGTTGCTATCGTGCCAGCCGAGCAACCGCCCGCCACCGCAGAGTCTACGACAGAACAGCCAAGCCAATGAACATCCTAAAGCAGCGGCATTCACCGATTTCCCAGACATCATTATGGATTTAGAACATCATCAAGGCGGTTGGGTCATAGTCGCCAGTTTCATTCTGGCAGTGCTGCTGGCCTTGCTGCCCCTGCCCACTTGGGCAACATTCTGGCGTCCTGATTGGGTTGCAATGGTGCTGATTTATTGGTGCATTGCCTTGCCACGGCGTGTCGGGGTTTTCTCAGGCTGGTTGAGCGGATTGATGCTGGATGCACTCTTGGGTACGCTACTTGGACAGCACGCACTGGCGTTGACCCTGGTGGCTTTTTTAAGTGGCAAAATGCACCGCCGCTTGCGGGTTTACCCTTTACGCCAACAGGTTTTCGTGGTGTTTTTCCTAGTGGCAATCGTGCATCTCTTTAATGCCTTGATTCGTCATTGGCAGGGCTATCCACCGCCGTTGCATTTAGAATTTCTGTATCCAGCCATCACCAGCTTTTTTCTCTGGCCCTGGGTGTTTACCAGCTTGCGCATGTTACGTCGCGGTCTACATGTGCGGTAATGCAACATGGCAAAAAGAATTCTGCTCAAAAACGCCTTACGCGAATATCAACTGTTTCGTGACCGAGTGCTGATCGCCTGGGTGTTGGTTTTCTTACTGCTGTGCGGATTGGGTTTGCGCTTATTTTCCTTACAGGTAGTGAAACACGCACATTTCACCACGTTATCAGAAGAAAACCGCTTAAAAATCCTGCCATTACCTCCCACTCGTGGACTGATTTATGATCGCAACGGGGTGGTGCTGGCAGAAAATCAACCTTCCTATACGTTGGAAATTATCCCAGAAAAAATCCCAGCCGGAACACTGGATAATTTACTCATGCGCTTGCAAGACGAAATCAAGATCAGCGAAGAAGAGCTGGCTGCTTTTCGTAAGGCATTGAAACATCAACGCCGCTTTGATCCAGTACCCTTGCGTTTTCGCTTGACTGACGAAGAGGTTGCCCGCTTATCGGTGCGCAGTTTTGAGTTTCCGGGTACGGAAATCAGCGCTCGCTTGACACGCTACTATCCGCTGGGCGCGGTAGGCGGGCATGTGCTGGGCTATGTCGGGCGCATTAATGAAGAAGAATTACTCAAGCTCGATCCTTCCAATTACAGCGGCACTAGCCATGTGGGTAAAATCGGCGTGGAAAAATACTACGAAGAGGAGCTACACGGGCAAGTGGGTTTTCAGCAAGTGGAAACCAATGTACGCGGGCGCATTTTGCGCGTGGTCAAGCACCAAAACCCAATTCCTGGCAACAATCTGTATCTCAATTTAGACATTGTTTTACAACAGTTTGCAGAAAATCTGCTGGCACAAGAACGCGGTGCTCTGGTGGCGATTGAACCCGCCACTGGCGGCGTTTTAGCGTTGGTCAGTGTGCCCAGCTACGACCCCAACCTGTTTGTCAACGGCATTGATTACAAAACCTATCAGGCATTATTGCAAGCTCCTGAAAAACCTCTGTTAAACCGCGCCATTCGCGGACAATACCCACCTGGGTCAACGATTAAAGCCTTTGTCGGCATGGCGGGTATGGAATACGCTTTGCGCCAACCAAACCAGCAAACCTGGTGTCGTGGCTGGTATTCGCTACCAGGACAAGAACACAAGTACCGCGACTGGAAACGCACCGGACATGGTTCCGTAAATTTTTACCACGCAGTAGAGCAATCCTGTGACGTGTATTTTTACGATCTAGCCCATGATCTGGGCATTGACCGCCTATCGAGCTTCATGAATCGCTTTAGTTTTGGCAACTTAACCGAAATAGACTTGAGTAACGAATTGGCTGGCGTGATGCCCAGCCGCGACTGGAAAACCAAGCGTTACCGTGCAGCTTGGTATCCGGGCGAAACCCTGATCAGCGGCATTGGACAAGGCTATGTGTTAGCCACACCCGTGCAGTTAGCTATGGCAGTCGCCACCTTAAGTATGCGCGGCAAAGCTTATCATCCGCGTTTAGCCTTTATGCGCGAAGAAGCCGATAGCCTCAGTTTACAAGCCATTCCTTCACGGGCTGGAACGCAAATAGAACTGCGCGATCCAAGCTATTGGGACGCGGCGATTGAAGCCATGGAAGCCGTCATGCACGGCGCACGCGGCACTGCACGCGCCCAGGGAAAAGGGCTGCCGTACCACATTGCCGGCAAAACAGGAACGGCGCAAGTTATTAATATTGAACAAAATAAACGCTATGATGCGAAAAAATTGGAGAAGAAATTTCACGACCATGCGCTCTTTGTTGCCTTCGCACCCATCGGCAATCCGCAAATCGCACTGGCAGTCATTGTCGAAAATGGCGGTAGCGGTAGCCACACAGCGGCGCCCATTGCCCGCGAGGTCATTGATTTTTACCTGCGCCAGCGGTTACACATGAATTTTGATCCTAAACCAAAAGCCTCATTGCCGACAGAAACTCCATGAAAATCCGTTGGATAGCCTCTTATTCGCTGCACATTGATGTGCTGTTTTTACTCGGCATACTGCTGTTGTCTACTTACGGCTTGATCGTGCTATACAGCGCAAGCGGCGAATCCACCGATATGATCTTGCGTCAATCCATGCGCTTTGGCATTGGTCTCATCCTCATGATCCTCTTGGCGCAATTCAACCCAGAGCAAATCATGCGCTGGGTGCCTTGGCTCTACAGCATCGGAATACTGATGCTCATCGCCGTATTTGTGATGGGCGACATTGGTAAAGGCGCACAGCGATGGCTCGATCTCGGCATCGTGCGCTTTCAGCCGTCAGAATTCATGAAACTCATAGTGCCCATGACCATTTCCCTGTACTTATCCGAACGCCCGCTACCGCCTTCCTATCTGCACATCGCCACCGCGTTGGTGCTGCTGATGTTACCCACTTTGCTGATTGCCAAACAGCCAGACTTAGGCACTGCCTTGCTCATCGCCTCGTCCGGTTCATTTACCCTGCTGCTCGCAGGCATTAACTGGAAATTAGTGGTTGGCACTCTCGTGGGTGGAGTCAGTGTAGCGCTATTAGTCGCCTTCACGCCGCTCAACGAATATCTATTACACGGCTATCAAATGCGCCGCATAGAAACCTTTCTTGATCCCGAAAAAGACCCGCTTGGCGCTGGCTACCACATCATTCAATCCACCATCGCCATCGGCTCTGGCGGTTTATACGGCAAGGGCTGGTTGCAAGGCACTCAATCACATCTGGAATTTATACCCGAACGCCACACCGACTTTATTTTTGCCGTGCTCAGTGAAGAATTTGGTCTCATTGGCGTAATTGTGCTACTCAGCCTCTATTTTTTCATCCTGACACGCGGACTCTTTATCGCCATCAACGCCCAAGGCAGCTTTGCCCGCCTATTAGCTGGCAGCATCACATTAACCTTCTTTGTCTACGTCTTCGTCAACATCGGCATGGTGACAGGTTTACTGCCGGTCGTTGGCGTACCCTTACCACTGATCAGCTACGGCGGCACCGCTGTTGTGAGCCTATTTGCCGGCTTTGGTTTGCTCATGGGCGTCCACACCCACAAGCGCCTGTTGTCTGGTTAAGGAGATTGCCTATTTTAACAAGCGCGGCAAAGCGGCTCGCACTTGCGCAAGCAAACGCACAGAAAAGCATTAAAAGGGGCAGGAAAAGACTTTCTACCCCTAATGGGAGACTGAAACATTGCTGTTTTCGTTCCTATGCTTGATTCTTTCCAACTTTCTACCCCTAATGGGAGACTGAAACTTCGTATCGCTGAGCAAGAACACGAAGAATTTTGAGCTTTCTACCCCTAATGGGAGACTGAAACCCGAATCCAAGTAATTTAGTAACTGATTTAATTACTGCTTTCTACCCCTAATGGGAGACTGAAACCATTCTTAGCAAAAATTAAAGAATCTGATGAAACAACTTTCTACCCCTAATGGGAGACTGAAACCTAATTAATGCAGGAATTAAAAGAACTGCGGGCAAACTTTCTACCCCTAATGGGAGACTGAAACGCGGCGGCAAAACAACACTGATTCATTATATGGTTGCTTTCTACCCCTAATGGGAGACTGAAACGCAGTTAAGGTATTGCGATAACGACAACACAACAGCCTTTCTACCCCTAATGGGAGACTGAAACTGGTATACCTGATGCCAGGCGCTGCTGGCGGATCAACTTTCTACCCCTAATGGGAGACTGAAACAAAAAAAGGCTTGTTTTCTCCTTTGAATGCTTCAAACTTTCTACCCCTAATGGGAGACTGAAACGATTTGATCAACAGTACAAGTCTCGCCGCTTCTGTTCTTTCTACCCCTAATGGGAGACTGAAACCCACCACCCCACGCCATCGGGTTTATTGTGAAATAACTTTCTACCCCTAATGGGAGACTGAAACTGGTCGGGGGGCGGTGGTATGTGCTTACCGACGATCTTTCTACCCCTAATGGGAGACTGAAACGTGCGGTTGGCGCAAACCAGCGGCGTTGAAAGCGCGCTTTCTACCCCTAATGGGAGACTGAAACGGCAGCGTACACAACATTATCGATGCTTAAGAGCGTCTTTCTACCCCTAATGGGAGACTGAAACATGCGGTGCGGACATTAGGCAGCCGCATACTCGCGGCTTTCTACCCCTAATGGGAGACTGAAAC
>DYPD01000063.1:19261-21209 GCA_020720115.1 Thiomargarita sp.
CTTTCTACCCCTAATGGGAGACTGAAACAAGCTGATAATGCGGAAAACAACAGCGGCGATATGCCTTTCTACCCCTAATGGGAGACTGAAACTCAATTGCCATCACGCACCACGCCGCCCCGCCACCACTTTCTACCCCTAATGGGAGACTGAAACCTTTTTGCCCCATGCCCACGATGCGCCCGCACGCGGCTTTCTACCCCTAATGGGAGACTGAAACATCGTCAACAGCGCCATCGTCGCGCTCTATATTTAACTTTCTACCCCTAATGGGAGACTGAAACCGTGAATTTGCTGAAATTAATATCTACATTAATGAACTTTCTACCCCTAATGGGAGACTGAAACAGTTTTAGCCCCACTTCTGAGTTGCCGCTTCTGGGTCTTTCTACCCCTAATGGGAGACTGAAACGAACTTATTGGCAACCAAACCAGCGCTGAATTTAATCTTTCTACCCCTAATGGGAGACTGAAACAGTTGAGCAGCGCGGGGAAACCCAAGTCGCTGCCGACTTTCTACCCCTAATGGGAGACTGAAACCGACTTTTCAAATGCGTTTGGAGTATTTAATGACGCCTTTCTACCCCTAATGGGAGACTGAAACAATGGACATAACCCCTATACGGTAAACACTACTTTCCTTTCTACCCCTAATGGGAGACTGAAACCCTTGAGGTCGTCAACATCAAGGTATTCTGGCGTGACTTTCTACCCCTAATGGGAGACTGAAACTTTAGATGATCTATCGATTTCAACTGAACAACCAAACCTTTCTACCCCTAATGGGAGACTGAAACTTATACAAGCGCATTTATTTCAGCTTTGGTAAAAACTTTCTACCCCTAATGGGAGACTGAAACATTTCTTCAAGTTAGCGCGTATTTTCGCCAAGTAATCTTTCTACCCCTAATGGGAGACTGAAACTCAGAAACAGGTGAATACCTGATAGGCTTAGATTTTCTTTCTACCCCTAATGGGAGACTGAAACTTTTAAGCCCCCATTTCTTTAATAATATCGTGCTTCCTTTCTACCCCTAATGGGAGACTGAAACTAAAACGGATGCACTGAGCGGGTAAGGAATGGTAAACTTTCTACCCCTAATGGGAGACTGAAACTTTGCAAGCGGCGCGATTGAAGGTTTTGATTTAACTCTTTCTACCCCTAATGGGAGACTGAAACAATAAAAGGGGATGAGAGCTCTATGCAGGATGAGTGCTTTCTACCCCTAATGGGAGACTGAAACTCTTTGATAGAAATGCAGCAACGCGAAATCGGAATTCTTTCTACCCCTAATGGGAGACTGAAACATTTGATTTCATAAAACTAAACACCCCTAGTATCAGCTTTCTACCCCTAATGGGAGACTGAAACCAGGCAAACATCTCTACTGGCCAGCCCAACCCAAGTCTTTCTACCCCTAATGGGAGACTGAAACCCCGTTTAATGCGTCCCAAGTGGGATGAAAAGCACGCTTTCTACCCCTAATGGGAGACTGAAACCATCAGCTAGAACCTTGCTGACTAATTCATCGGCTTCTTTCTACCCCTAATGGGAGACTGAAACGTACCGCTAGCAATACCCGTCCACTCTGTTAGCAGACTTTCTACCCCTAATGGGAGACTGAAACGCGCTTAATGCGCAACTATCCGCATTAAACCCTGATCTTTCTACCCCTAATGGGAGACTGAAACTTAGTAATAGTTTTGCCAAGCAGTCCAAAACGAAGCCTTTCTACCCCTAATGGGAGACTGAAACATGTCAGCCAGATCGACGCTAATTTTCTAATGCGAACTTTCTACCCCTAATGGGAGACTGAAACTAAAGTTACTGCAAGAAGCCGCAAAAAAAACCGAGGCTTTCTACCCCTAATGGGAGACTGAAACAGGTACTTGGACAGCTTTTTAAGCGTTTCGTACCGACTTTCTACCCCTAATGGGAGACTGAAAC
>DYPD01000063.1:21309-22365 GCA_020720115.1 Thiomargarita sp.
ACTTTCTACCCCTAATGGGAGACTGAAACCTTTTTCAGGATAAAGAGTAACGTTTGAAGCTACACCTTTCTACCCCTAATGGGAGACTGAAACATTCAACAGAATGAATCCTATTTTCAAGGTGAGGACCTTTCTACCCCTAATGGGAGACTGAAACTAGCCAAGTCTTTACGCCACTTATCTTGCTGAACATCTTTCTACCCCTAATGGGAGACTGAAACTACGCATTGCGCAACTGGAATTTTGATTTTGCGCGTCTTTCTACCCCTAATGGGAGACTGAAACATGTGAGATTGCGGCGGTAGAGATTCTTTGGCGGGTGCTTTCTACCCCTAATGGGAGACTGAAACGCGGTTTGAGGATGTTTGTACTGAGTATTTTAAGCTCTTTCTACCCCTAATGGGAGACTGAAACGTCGTCAAAATTATTCTTCTTCGGTTATTTTAACTCCTTTCTACCCCTAATGGGAGACTGAAACGCAAAAAAAAATTAGAATTAGAGAATTTTTTTGCAACTTTCTACCCCTAATGGGAGACTGAAACTTTTCCGTAATGTCATAAAATCACCACAATGAGTGCCTTTCTACCCCTAATGGGAGACTGAAACTGTCTAAGGCAGATGTGATCGAGGCTACCATAAAGGCTTTCTACCCCTAATGGGAGACTGAAACATGGTAATACCATTCATCATAACCTAAAGAATCAGACTTTCTACCCCTAATGGGAGACTGAAACTTAATAGAAATCACTGATTTTGAAATAGGTTTTGATCTTTCTACCCCTAATGGGAGACTGAAACGCGTTATACATAATAATCACAGAATTTTTTATTTTACTTTCTACCCCTAATGGGAGACTGAAACCATTCCGCGCCCATTGGACGCTTGCGCCGTGTTTCTCTTTCTACCCCTAATGGGAGACTGAAACGAACCCCAAAAAGTAGGCGGATTTACTATTTATGTTCTTTCTACCCCTAATGGGAGACTGAAACACCTCAAATAAAATACCCGATTGCCGATAATCAACGCTTTCTACCCCTAATGGGAGACTGAAACAC
>DYPD01000064.1 GCA_020720115.1 Thiomargarita sp.
GCACCTGTGAAATTTGGCCGGGTAAGGCTTGTATCAGGACGCCGCTGATGTTCATAACGCTCTTGGGGGTTGCGTACACACAGAAAAACTGCTTAATGCAACTCAGTATAGGCGTATATGAAATTCTTTGGCGGGGACGCATTGATGTAAATCAAGCATACTCGCCCAGCCTCAAATTGGATTTTCAGCTCCAAAGAGGGCAATCCATCAGCAATGAGACAGCGCGGCGAAACAGTCGGTGGGTTGTTGGGGTTGGTGTGATCCTTATGGCATAGTGGTGAACCCTTACTGCAAGCCAGCGCGGACGGCATCAGCCGGGTTTCCGACATGGGCAAATCAGGCGCCTCTACCCCAATCCTAAGGCGTGACTGATCATCTGTTGGGCAAACGATCCGTTTGCGGGTGGCACAGCGAATGAGGTAGAACAGCGGGTGAAGGTGCGCGTGGGTATCAACTTTAATCTAACTCTAAATTAAGGAGCTTGAGTATGCGTAAATTGGGCTTTGCAGTGTTGGCATCGGTCGCTTTATCGGCGCAGGCAGATGACATTATTTCTAGTAAAAACATTGGGATGGAACTGGCACGCGATATTGCCAGTGAAACTGTGCTGGCGTGTCGTGAACAGGGCTATCACATCAGTGCGGTGGTGGTGGATCGTAACGCTTTGATCCGCGCTGCGCTGCGGGATGATTTGGCGTCGCGCTTTACGTTGGAAATCGCTGAGCGCAAGGCGAATATGACGGTGATGGCGTGGACTGATAGCGGTGCATTCCGCGATGCACGGGCGGATATTCGTCAAGAGTTGAATCATATCAATGGCTTGATTGTCATGGAAGGAGGGCTAAAAATAGTCGCAGGCGGTTATAACATTGGTGCAGTTGGGGTGAGCGGTGCGCCAGGTGGCGATAAGGACGCGGCTTGCGCGCAGGCGGCATTGGAAAAACTCAGTGAGCGCATTGAGTTTGCGCTGGATTGAGCTATGTCAAACCGCCCTTTTATTGATATTAGCCTGTCTGAACAGCGTTTGTATTTGCGGCAAAATACTGAGGTTTTGTTCCAAGCCTCTGTTTCAACAGGCTTAAAAGGTGCGGGTGAACGCAGCGGCAGCGGTTGTACGCCGCGCGGATGGCTGACTGTGAAGCTGAAAATTGGGCGGGGGTGTCCGCTGAATACGGTGTTTGTCGGACGCCGCCCCACCGGAGAGGTATTTAGCCCAGCACTTGCCGCGCAGTTTCCGCAACGGGATTGGATTTTGACGCGGATTTTGTGGCTGGGTGGATTAGAGCCGCAACGCAACCGCTATGGTGCGGTGGATACGTTGCGGCGCTATATTTACATTCATGGTTGCTCGGAGAGCTGTCCAATGGGGGTGCCGCTCTCGCACGGTTGTGTGCGGATGCACAATGTGGCACTGATGGCGTTATTTGAACGGGTGGAGAATGGCACTCAGGTGTTGATTCGGGTTGATTAAAAACCTTAAAAAACTGCAGTACCCCAGTCCAAAAACAGCCGTTAGCTAAGATTTTTTGCGCGCTTTTTGAGGTCATTTGCCTGGAGGACTGAGAGTAGAAAGCTTGTTCAAATTTTGTAAAGTGTATTATATTGCAAGTGCCTTAAGCGGGGCTTCTGTTCATTTATAACTAATTGATTATGTATTTATTTTTAGATAATAGAGGCGGATGTTTTGGTAAGTAACGCCGCATAAAAATGCCCCTGCTTGATGTGCTGGTCTAATAAGATTAGAAATCAACCCAACAAAGTGAGGATAAGTTTATGATAGAAATAAAAAAAATTCGGACTTCTGCATTGCTATTGGCGGCTTTTACCGGTTTTAGTGTGCAGGCGATAACGGCTGAAGCAATAGAGTACGGGAAACCTGGCGATCCGATTCATTTGACTGTGGGTTTTCAGCCTTATTTCACGCCAGCTTGGTCTGGGGTGGTGTTGAAAGGTAAGGAATTTTGGAAAAAATATTTGCCCGCTGGTTCTACAGTGGAATTTCAAGTAGGTTTGCAAGGCGCTGTTATCGTTGGGCAAATGTTGGCTGATAAGCAGCAAATCGGTTATTTGGGCGATATGCCTGCTTTGACTATTACCAATAAAGAAAAGGTCGCGGATGTGCGTTTAGTGGGGGTGACGGGCACTTCTACACAATCTTGTGACATTGTGTTTGTACGCAAAGAAGCCCCAGAATTTAAGTCTGCTGAAGAAGCGGCTAAATGGTTGAATGGTAAAACTGTTGCCTCTGGACACGGCAGTTGTGCTGACCGTTTTGCAAGAGTGGTGTTTAAACAAACGGGGATTGAGCCTGCTCAGTATTTAAATCAAAGTCTGGAAGTGATCAGTAGCAACTTCCGTGTAGGTAAGCTAGATGGCGCAGTCGTATGGGAGCCGACTGCTTCGCAACTTGAAGAAAAGGGCATTGCGCGTCGCGTTGCCAGCGGTGCAGATTTTGGTGAGCGTGATGGTGCTTTTGTCACCATGCGTCATGAATTGATGGAAAAACGTCCTGATGTGGCTAAGGGTTGGATGGAAGCTGAACTTGATGCGCAGTTATTTATGGCTGATCCAGCTAACGCAGATGAAGTTGCCGGTATTATTAAGGCAGAAACTACGGGTCTTGAGCAATCTACCCTGTGGTATGCGCTGTATGGGGAACGGCAAGCTTCCCAAGGCGGCAGACCAGAAAAACTCACCCTCAATTATAGCTTTACGCCTGATATGATGGCTTATGCACAACGGGCTTATAGCTTTTTGTATAGCATCAAACGGGTTAGCACTGAAACGCTACGCGATAACGCGATTGACAATAGCCTCGCCGAAGCTGTGCTTAAAGAACGCGGTTTGACCAGTCCAGTTGGGGTGGTGAAGGCGCTACCGCTACCTGCCAAACAATAACACCCATCCTAAACATCCTGTTTAACTACCAACCCTAGATAGCCTGGGGTTGCTCGTTGTCTGTCTGGAGGAGTGATTATGTCTGAACCCGCCACTATCTCGTCTTTTTCTTTGGTGCGTCTTTTGTGGTTTCGCACCCTGCTTATTTTTAAGAATCCTTCCTTGCATCTAGGCATTTTAGGTATTTTTGGCTTTTTACTGTTCTATTATCTCAGCACTGAAGCCTGGGAATTGCCGCGCTTTGAAAAGCTGCCTGGGCCCGTTGCAGTTTTAAAAGAGTGGTTTAGTCCTGATCCTATGTGGGGTATTTCTCTTTATACCCCGGATTATTACCTGCATGTGTGGGCAAGCGTGCGCCGGGTTGGAATTGCCTTGTTGATCGCTACAGGGTTGGGCGTTCCTTTGGGCTTGCTGATGGGCTGGTCTAAGGTTTTTAAGGATTACACTTTTCCTATCTTAGAAATCTTGCGTCCGATACCAGTACTTGCTTGGGTGCCTATTGCGATTTTGATGTTTAGTGGTACAGAAACTCCGGTGATCTTTCTAGCCACCCTGGCTTCATTTTATGTCACAGTGCTGAATACGCTGTTAGGAGTGGAATCCATTAATCCGGCGTATTTGCGGGCTGCCGCTTGCCTTGGTTCCAAGCGCCGACATTTGTTTTGGCATGTGATTTTACCTGGGGCGTTGCCGTTTATTTTTACCGGTTTGCAGATCAGTGTCGGGGTGTCTTGGTTTTCTTTAGTCGCGGCAGAAATGGTGTCGGGTCAATATGGGCTGGGTTATTTGGTATTGAATTCTTACACCTCAGTGACCTACGAGACTATTGTGATCGTGATGGTGACTTTGGGCATCATTGGTTACGCTAATTCAGCGTTAGTCCGTTTGCTGGGTCGGCAACTGATGCAATGGCGGGTGCGTGCTTTGGCAAGGGAGAAGCGCGGATGAATAGCGCACAAGCAGGTGGCTCACTGAGCATTCGTAACGTCAGCAAAATCTATGATCCCGAAGGAGCAAATATTAAGGCGCTACACGATTGTTCTATAGACATTGCGGCGGGTGAAATTTGCATGATTCTCGGTCCTTCTGGTTGCGGTAAAACCACACTGCTTAATGCAGTAGCAGGGTTCCACGGCATCAGCAGCGGGGAAATTCGTTTAGATGGTACGCTTTTGTGTAACACCGCCAAACCGCAGGCACAGCAGGGTCCAGATCGTATGGTAGTGTTTCAAAATGGCGCTCTGTTTCCTTGGAAAACCTTGCTCAATAATGTCGCCTACGGACCTATCGTGCAACAGCGTTTATCCCCCAAAGAAGCGCGTGCCAAAGCCTTAGACATGCTGGGAGAGGCGGGTTTGGCGGATGTGGCGCACAAATATCCAGGCGAGGTGTCTTCAGGCATGGCACGCCGGGCTGAGATTGTACGGGCACTGATCAACGATCCTAAAATTTTGCTACTCGATGAACCTTATCGGGCGATGGATGCGCTTACCAAGGCGATTATGCACGAAAATCTTTTGCGTATTTATGACCTTAAGCCGGTGACGATTTTCTTTATTACGCATGATTTAGAGGAAGCGATTTTCCTGGGTCAGCGGGTGGTTATCATGACCACGCGCCCTGCCACAACCAAAGAAATCATTGAGATTGACTTGCCTTATCCGCGAGATCATCGGGTTTTGTCTTCAGAAGCGTTTCGCCTCCTGGTAA
Source organism: Thiomargarita sp. (assembly GCA_020720115.1). Lineage (GTDB taxonomy): Bacteria > Pseudomonadota > Gammaproteobacteria > Beggiatoales > Beggiatoaceae > BB31. Next base: position 4,609 of record DYPD01000064.1, read on the forward strand.
CGCAAGTGAAGGCTTCGGTCCATGCAGAGGCGAAAAAGGCTTTTGCTGCTGGGGAAAAGGAGCGCGCATGAACTTGAATAAATTGATCTTAAAAAACCAAGCACTGCGACGGGGAATTATTGCCATTATCGCTGCGTTGTTGGTTTGGGAAATACTCGCGCATTGGCGGCTCTGGTTTGGTTATAGCCTGCCGGGCATTGGTCTCATGCCACCACCCAGCGCGGTGTTACATTTATGGGGCAAGGTGCTGTTAGATGGCAGTTATTGGCTTAGTTGGTATGCGAGCTATAGCCGCGTGCTATTAGGTTTTTGCTTGGCGATGCTGCTCGGTATTCCGTTTGGGTTAATGTTGGCTGTGAATCGCCATTTGCACGCCTTGTTTTTCCCTATTTTTGAAATCTTACGCCCGATTCCACCACTGGCTTGGGTGCCGGCTTCCTTGATTTTTTGGCCCACGCAAGAAATGTCCATTGTCTTCGTGATTTTTCTAGGGGCTTTTTATGCCATTGTGATCAATGTGTTAGGAGGAGCAAGAAGCATTGATATCCGCTATTTGCGTGCTGCCCAATCTATGGGCGCTGGACAATGGTCTTTATTTTGGCGCGTGGTGCTGCCTGCGACTTTGCCCTCAATTTTTACCGGAGCGGCTGTGGGTATGGGCATCACTTGGGAAGTGGTCGTTGCCGCTGAAATGATCGCCGTCGGTGGACGAGTCTATGGTGGCGGCTTGGGATTTTTTGTGTGGAATTCCTTTGTTGGCGGTTCTACTGAGCAAGCGATTATTGGCATGTTAAGCATTGGTATCGCTGGCTATTTAGCCAGCAGCCTCATTCGTTATATAGGCTATCGCCTGATGCCTTGGCATACTGCTGCCTGAATTGGGTGAGGAGATTTCAATGCCGTCTGATCATTTATTAGAACTCAATAATTTGAGTCTTGCTCACGGTCAGCCTTGGGCGCGAGAGTCAATTATTCATGAACTCCGTCTGTCGGTGCCGCGTCAGCAAATGACCGTAGTGGTCGGTCCCTCTGGTTGTGGTAAATCAACGCTGATCAATCTCATTGCTGGTTTTGAAAAACCCGATAGTGGAGAAGTTTTGCTAGATGGCCGTCCTGTTAAAGGTCCAAGTCATGAACGGATGGTCATATTTCAAGAAAGCGCACTCATGCCCTGGCTAAGTGTGTACGAAAACATCATTTTTGGTCCTAAATTACGCAAAGAGCGCCCTTTAGCCGACATTCGCCAGGAAGCTTTAGCTTTATTGGAACAAGTGGGATTAAGTGCTTTTGCCCAAAAGTATCCGCGCCAATTATCTGGCGGGATGCAGCGCCGTGCCGAGTTGGCAAGAGCTTTAATCAATCGTCCACAACTGATGCTGATGGATGAACCTTTTCGCGGTTTGGATGCCATGTCACGGGAATTGATGCAGAGTTTTTTCTTGGCATTTTTTGAGGAAACGCACAATACCTGCTTGTTTGTCACCTCAGAAATCGAAGAGGCGATTTTACTGGCTGATCAATTGGTTATTCTGTCTAATCGTCCGGCTCACGTTCGCGCTGTGCTATCTGTTGATTTGCCCAGACCGCGAGAGATTGCGATATTAGATACCCCGCAAGCCTACGCCTATAAACGCCAAGCCCTGGAAATCTTGTACGAAGAGGCTTTGAACAACTTCCGTCGAGAAGGTCGCCCCGATGATTTTTTGGAAGCTTACACTTACCAGACACAGACTTGTACCAGTGCAGAGTAGCGGTTTGAAGCCGCCTACTCTGAGAGTGCTTTGACCTTAGCCGTAATTCTGAAATCTGTGCCAACGGCGCGAAGGTCTTGGATGTCGAGTTGTATGCGGTCTTTGAGTTGTTCTAAATGCGGCAAATGAAACAGCGCCCGCGCTTTGTCGCCCATCAGGGTGGGCGACATATAAATCACTAATTCATCAATGAGTTGCGCTTTTAGCAAAGCGCCTGCTAGATTGGCGCCTGCTTCTAGGTGTATCTCGTTGATTTCGCGCTGTCCAAGCTCTTGAAGCATATGCACAAAATCTACACAGCCGTCACGGCTGGGAAGATACACCACTTCTGCACCAGCAGCTTGCAGGTCTTCGCGTGCGTCTGGATCGTCGGTGGCGGTGAAAACCAGGGTTTTGCCTGGCTGACGGAGTAATTTGGCGCTGGTAGGCATACTCAGGTGGGTGTCTACCACTACGCGCAGGGGTTGGCGCAGCTCGGTGGGGACAACCAGATAATCCGGTAGTTCGGCAGCGCGAACGGTGAGGGCGGGATCGTCTGCTAGTACCGTACCGATGCCGGTGAGAATGGCAGAACTACGCGCCCGCCAAACCTGTACATCGCTTCTTGCGGCGGCGCTGGTAATCCATTGACTTTCACCGGATTCCATTGCGGTGCGCCCGTCTAGGCTCATTGCCATTTTGCCGCGCACATAGGGGCGTCCGCTACGCATTCGCTGGATAAAGCCGGGGTTGAGCGCCTCGGCTTGCGCTTGCAGCAAGCCGCTGACGACTTCAATGCCTGCGTCGCGTAGTTGTTGCAAACCCTGTCCGGCAACTTTGGGATTGGGGTCTTGCATGGCGACTACGACTTTTGCCACGCCGGCGGCAATCAAGGCGCGACTACACGGCGGCGTGCGCCCTTGATGACAGCAGGGTTCTAGGGTGACGTAGCAGGTGGCGCCCCGCGCTCGTTCGCCGGCTGCGTGTAAGGCGTGAATTTCGGCATGGGCTTCGCCGGCGCGTTGATGCCAGCCAGTGCCTACTACTTGCCCGTCTTTGACCAGCACGCAACCGACGCGAGGATTCGGATCAGTGGTCCACAAGCCTTGTTCTGCGAGGCGCAGCGCGTGCGCCATGAAGTCATGATGAGTTTGCATTCTTTAGATTTTAGCCGCGAAAAATCAGGTAGTATAGCGGCTTTTTCACTTCACACCCACAAGAGATCATGTCCGATACAGTTTCCAGGACGCTGCCTTATTGGCAGATTTCCAGTTTTTATGCGTTTTATTTTGCCAGTTTAGGGGCGCTCATTCCCTACTTGGGTTTGTATCTGCAACATTTGCATTTTTCTGCACAAGACATCGGCGAGATGATGGCAACCCTGATGGCAACGCGCATTATCGCGCCAAATCTGTGGAGTTGGCTGGCAGATCACACTGGCAAAGGCATGTTGATTGTGCGCGTGACTTCCTTGCTGGCACTCTTGAGTTTTGCTGGGATTTTTTTTTCCAGCACCTATTGGTGGCTAGTGGCAGTGCTGTCGCTGTTCAGCTTTTTTTGGAATGCCGCGCTGCCGCAGTTTGAAGCCAACACCTTGCAACATCTGGGCGACGCTCCGCATCGCTATAGTCGCATTCGCCTTTGGGGTTCTGTGGGCTTCATCGGCAGCGTGTGGGGCTTGGGGATTTTGTTTGAATACCACTCAGTTGGCTGGCTACCTGTGATTGTCATCAGCCTGTTTATCGGCATTTGGCTCAGCAGCTTGCTAGTGCCAGCACGCAGCAGCGAGCATCAAACCGCCTCGCATTCTTCCCTGTGGAAAGTGTTTAAGCAACCCGCCGTCATCGCCTTGCTGCTAAGCGGTTTTTTGATGCAAGCCAGTCATGGACCCTACTACACTTTCTACACCATTTATCTGGAAAGTTATGACTATGAGCGGGGGTTTATCGGTGCGCTCTGGGCGCTCGGCGTGCTTGCCGAAGTAGGCATTTTCATCATCATGCACCACTTACTCCAGCGTTATCGCCTGCCGCGGTTGCTGTTGGTAAGCCTGTTACTCGCTGCGCTGCGCTGGTTTATGATCGGCGCTTTGGCGGACACCCTGGTGGCTTTAGTGCTGGCGCAAAGCTTACACGCCGCCAGCTTTGCACTCTATCACGCGGTGTCTATCCAATTAATTCATCGCTTTTTTGTGGGCAAATACCAAGGACGCGGGCAAGCACTTTATGGCAGTTTAAGCTTCGGCGCAGGCGGCATGGTAGGCAGTTTAGCCAGCGGCTATGTGTGGGATTTCAACCCACATTACACTTACTTAGGTTCAGCCGTGCTCTGTTTGCTGGGTGCTTGGATTAGCCTGCGCTGGGTGCAGGATAATTGAGTTTTGCCTACCGCTGATGCTCCCCAGGTTGACGAACACGCACAAGAGGCTTGCTTTTAACCAGGAAGCAACCCAGAATTTTGTCCGTTGCTTTATCCGCCATACAGCACAGGCGCAAATCGCCACATTGCTAGATGACTCATTCCCTCAAATCAGGAGATATTTTAATGATGAAAACCCAACACATACTCATCCCTGTATTAGCCGGCGCTTTGTTATGGTTAGGCGGTTGCGGTTCAGCCCCGCCTATTCCAAGCGACAAACTGGCAAGTGTCGAAACCGCCATTGCCAGCGCCAAGGACAAAGAAGCACAGCATTACGCCACTATGGAATTAATGAAAGCCGAAAGCAAATTAACTGAAGCCAAGGCACTGATTACTAAAGAAGAAATGGATAAAGCGTCATTATTGTTAGAACAAGCCTTAGTGGATGCAAAACTGGCAGAATCTAAAGCTGACGCAGCGCGTGCTGATAAACAGCAAGTGGAAATGCAAGAAACGATTGATACCCTGAAAAAAGAAGTTGAACGTAAATAAGCTCCCCTAAAGACCAAGGAAGAAGAACATGCAGAACTTAAACTTAAAGCTGTTGACCTTAGCTTGTGCCGGTTTATTAAGCGCCTGTGCCAGCACCCCTGCAACCACGCCTAAACTTGCCTCTGCTCAAGCGATGTATCAGCAAGCGCAGAACGACCCCGTGATGGCAACCAGCCCTATCGCGCAGAAAAACCTGTTTATTGCGGGCGAAATTTTGGCAAAAGCCGAAAAAGCTGAAACGCCAGAAACGATGGATCACTATGCTTATCTCGCCGAACAACAAGCGCGTGACGCCCTCGAAACCGCCAAACGCAAAGCCGCTGAACAGAGCATCGAAAAGCTTGGCAAAGAGAAAAACGAGGTTGTGTTACAGGCACGGGAAAAAGAAATTGCACGTGCTCATGCTGAATCTGAACTTGCCAGAGCAGAAGCCGAGGCACGCGCAAAAGAAGCAGATGCCCGTGCCCGCGAAGCGGAAATGGCGTTAGAGCGCGTCAAACAATTGGAACAACAGTTAAGCGACTTACAAGCCACCCAAACCGATAGAGGGCTGGTGCTGACACTAGGCGATGTTCTGTTTGCCACTGGCAAAGCAGAATTATTAGGCGGTGCGGCGCGTAATCTGGATAGACTGGCGCAATATCTGAAAGACACGCCAGAAAAAAACATTTTGATTGAAGGACATACGGACAGTGTGGGTGGCGAAGATTACAATATGGAACTGTCTCGCAACCGTGCGCTGTCCGTGCGTGATGCGTTACTTGATCGCGGCATTTCCGCCGAGCGTATGCAGACCGAAGGCTTTGGTAAATCCCGCCCAGTAGCCAGTAATGACACGGAAACTGGACGCCAACAAAACCGCCGAGTAGAAATCATTATTTTGAAATAGCGCACTACTCGCTCCAACACTTTTTACCTTCCCTAAAATAGCCGCACCCGTCAATCCCTGCACCCGTTTAGCGAGTGTAGGGATTTTTTGCGTCTGTTCATGCAAAGGTCCCACTGGCTGAACGCTGGCTGCCGATGGCGTAGGGGATTGGGTCAAAAATCGGCGGGCGCTGCAAGATAAGGTCGCAGAGTAAACGGGCTGAGGCAAGACTGAGCACTATGCCGTTACGGAAGTGCCCGGTGTTTAGGTATAAGCCGCTAATGCCCGGGTACTGACCTATGTAGGGAACACTGTTAGGAGAACTGGGGCGCAAGCCTGCCCAGTGTTTTTCCACGCGGAAATGGTTGATGTCTGGTATCAGGCTTTTAGCGGTTTGCTGTAGGTCTTGCAGGGCTTGTTCTGTGGTGATTTTGTTGAAACCTGCCTGTTCCAAGGTGCTACCGATGAGCACTCGCCCGTCTTGGCGGGGAATAATGTAACGGTTGTGCGCCAGAAGGATGCGGCGCACGAAATCCGGCTCGCTCTGGTACATAATCATTTGTCCGCGTACTGGCGTGACGCTAATTTCTAGGTCAAGCTCTTTAAGCAAGCGTGCGCTCCAAGCGCCAGCGGCAATCACAACATGCTCTGCCAGCAATTTGCTGTCTGGGGTTTCTACACCGTGAATTTTGTTGTCGCTGATGATAAGCCGGCGGGCTTCTGTATATTCGTGTATTTGTATGTTTTCTGCATTTTCCAGCGCTTGGCGCAGGGCTTTAACCAGGCGCGGATTGCGCACTTGTCCAACTTCGGGAAAATATAAACCAGTATCTAAGTGCTGCGTGTTAATGCGAGGCTCTAATTCAAGTATCTGTTGTGCGTCCACCTCCTGCATGAGATACCCATGCTGCGTTGCCCATGCGCTTGCTTGAGGGGCATCGGTTTCCCCTAAAATCAAAAAACCATTGCGCGAATATTCGGGGTCAATGCCAGTGTTGTCAGCCAGAAATTGGAAAAACTCAGGGAACTGAGCTTGACTCCAGCGAGCCAATTGAGTCACGGCATCCTCATAACGCCAAGGATAAAGCGGCGACAAAATGCCGCCACCCGCCCAAGAAGCTTCCTGTCCGGTTGCACCACGATCCAGCAAGCTGACGCTTAAACCATGTTTGTGCAATTCCAGAGCGGTCAACATGCCAATCGCGCCACCGCCGATAATCAAGCAGTCTGTCATCATTTTTAGCCTTTTTGTGCTTTTTCATCTCGTTTCTGAAGTACCTGCGAGGGTACTACACCCTTGTTTTAGTCTATCGCAGAAATGCCAGTGACGCACCGCGCTTGTGTAGTCAGAAACCTCTAACCATGCTGTTCATAAGGGAATTATGTGGCTTCAGATGTATAAAAATTAATATTTGTTATTGTTGCCAGCGATTAAACCCAAATACACTGGCAAAGTTTTCCATCAAGGACTCGGTGGCTCTACTTATTGACGGTTGCGGTGGATGTTAGTATAACGCCTCGGCTGTTAATGCTTTGTGTTATGTGACACTGAGGTATCTGGACAACTTAACAAGACACAGGTTTTGCACCTTACCGTGCAGAAATTGTATGCAGAAATTCTTATAACCTTTTGCTATCAATAACTTGTCGTTTTGCTTGCAAAAGATAACTGGTGGCAAAGTGGTGTGAAAATCAGTTGATTAAGCAGCTTGTGTTGGTGTCTAAATACCTTGATGTGGCAAATGTCTGATTTATTTTGACAGTGAATAAATCAGCACGCAGAGCGTTGAGACAGCGTTTTCCGATAAGCCGGGACAGTAAAACCTTAGCGTTACTATAAGGCAGTGGATTGTAAGCATCCGGCAAATTTTCACTTAGAGACTTTAATTTTAGGAGGTAGCATGGCAGAAGAAGCCACAACTTATAATTACAAGGTCGTCAGACAATTTGCCATTATGGCAATTATCTGGGGCATTGTAGGCATGTCGGTGGGGGTGTTTATCGCCGCCCAATTAGCTTGGCCCGCATTAAATTTTGATATTCCCTGGTTGACCTTTGGTCGCTTACGTCCTTTGCATACCAATGCGGTGATTTTTGCATTCGGTGGCTCTGCGCTGTTTGCTACCTCTTACTATGTGGTACAACGTACCTGTCATACCCGTTTGTTTGCCGAAGGGTTGGCTACTTTTACCTTCTGGGGCTGGCAGATAGTTATCCTTTTAGCTGCTATCACACTGCCATTAGGCATTACCGAAAGCAAAGAATACGCAGAACTAGAATGGCCTATTGATATCTTGATTGCAGTTGTCTGGGTATCTTATGCAGTGGTATTTTTTGGCACTATCGCTAAACGTAAAACCAAGCACATTTATGTAGCTAACTGGTTCTATGGTGCTTTCATCATAACCATCGCTATGCTGCACATTTTCAATAATCTGGCAATTCCTGTTTCTTTGACTAAATCTTATTCCCTGTATGCGGGCGCACAAGATGCAATGGTGCAATGGTGGTATGGTCATAACGCGGTAGGTTTCTTCTTAACCGCAGGGTTCTTGGGCATGATGTACTACTTTGTGCCTAAACAAGCAGGTAAACCCGTTTATTCCTATCGCTTATCCATTGTGCATTTCTGGGCGCTGATTTTTACCTACATCTGGGCGGGTCCGCATCATCTGCATTACACCGCTTTACCCGACTGGACGCAATCACTTGGCATGGTTATGTCTCTGATTTTATTAGCACCTTCTTGGGGTGGTATGATCAACGGCATCATGACCTTATCTGGTGCTTGGGAAAAACTGCGTAACGATCCTGTGATGCGTTTCATGATCGTATCCCTGTCTTTCTATGGCATGTCTACCTTTGAAGGTCCTATGATGGCAATCAAAACCGTTAATGCGCTGTCACATTACACTGACTGGACTATCGGTCATGTACATTCAGGTGCTCTGGGTTGGGTGGCAATGATCAGCATGGGCAGCCTTTACTACATGATTCCACGTTTGTTCAATCGTGAACTCTATAGCATGAAATTAGTTGAAGTACATTTCTGGACAGCCACTATCGGTGTAGTGCTCTACATTTCTGCAATGTGGGTTTCTGGCATTATGCAAGGTTTGATGTGGCGTGCAGTTAATCCTGATGGCACTTTGACCTATAGTTTCATTGAGTCTGTCGCTGCAATGCACCCCTTCTATGTTGTTCGTGTGCTCGGCGGTGCGCTGTTCTTGGTCGGCATGATCATCATGGCAATCAATGTCTTCATAACCATTTCTGGTGCGAAAGCCGTTGATGATGCAGCAATTCCTGAACCGGCTCATGCCCACTAAACACAGAACTAAGGGAGCTAACTCTAATGGCAAATGCACACGCTAAGATCGAAACCAATATCGGTCTGATGATTATCCTGATTACAATTATGGTAAGCATCGGTGGTCTCGCGCAAATAGTACCGCTGTTTTTCATGAACTCAACCACAAAACCCATTGAAGGGCTGAAGCCTTATTCACCCTTACGCTTGGAAGGACGCGACATTTATGTGCGTGAAGGCTGCTATTTGTGCCATTCACAAATGATTCGTCCATTCCGTGCTGAAACTGAGCGTTATGGTCATTACTCCGTTGCCAGCGAATACGTTTATGATCGTCCATTCCAATGGGGTTCTAAACGTACCGGTCCTGATTTGCACCGGGTCGGTGGTCGTTACAGTGACGATTGGCATTACACGCACTTAAATAATCCGCGTGACGTAGTGCCTGAATCAATCATGCCTTCTTATCCTTGGTTAGCCCAAACTAAACTGAGCACGGATGATTCGATTAAAACCAAAATGGAAACCCTACGGATGCTAGGTGCGCCTTACACGGACGAAGAAATTGCTAATGCGCCTAAAGCATTGGAAGGTAAAACCGAAGCAGATGCAATCGTTGCTTACCTGCAAGGTTTAGGTACATCCATTAGCTCTAGGAGATAGGCTTATGGATAATGTACAAGCCTTTTTCGCAATCTTTCAACCCATCTGGACAGTTGTGGTCATGATCATTTTTGTCGGTATTTCAATCTGGGCTTGGCGTAGCGACAACAAAGCTTCTTTTGATGAAGCGGCACACCTGCCTTTTGATGACGACAACGATCTAATTCCGCGTGACGGCAAAACTTCTCTGAAGGAGAAATAAACTTATGTCTGCTCTTGATTTTACTTCCTCGTTTTGGCATTGGTTCATTATTGTATGTACTTTAGGCGGCATTTTTGCCATGTTTTTCCTCAACTTCTGGTTAGCAGGTAATACTGGTGCCAAAATAGATGATGAAGGCAATGCAGAAGATACCGGACATGTCTGGGATGACACCTTAAAGGAATACAACAATCCCTTGCCAGGTTGGTGGTTGAACCTGTTTTACATTACTCTGGTATTTGGTCTTGTCTATTTAACCCTGTATCCAGGCTTAGGCACCTTTGCTGGCGTGTTGAATTGGGCTTCTGCTTGTAATAAGGTGGGGGTTGCTGAAGATGGCAAAACCGTGAGTTTGCAATGCGAAAATGACAACTCTCAATATCAGGTTGAAATGGAAGCCGCTGATAGTAAATACGGTCCTTTATATGAACAATTCAAAACCCAGCCAATTCCTGAGATAATTAAAAATACTGAAGCTGTGGCTATGGGCAAGCGTTTATACTTAAACTATTGCACCGTTTGTCATGGTTCAGATGCTCGCGGTAATCGTGGCTATCCTAATTTGCGTGATAATGATTGGCTTTATGGCGGCGAACCAGAGAAAATCCAGGAAAGCATCATGAACGGGCGCAAAGCCAATGGCATGATGGCTTGGAAAGATACCTTAGGGGGAGATGAGGTGGTTAATCAGGTTGCCAACTATGTGTTGAGCTTAAGTGGTCGCAAGAGTGATGAAGCCGCTGCAGCTGTTGGCAAAGAAAAATTCTCTACCGTTTGTTTTGCGTGTCATGGTGCAGATGGAAAAGGTAATCAAATGTTGGGAGCGCCTAACCTGGTTGACGAAATCTGGTTATACGGTGGTGATCTAGAAAGCATTAAAGCCTCTATTGCCAATGGTCGTGCTGGTGTTATGCCTGCACACGGAAACTTCTTGGGTGAAGCCAAAGTACATTTAGTAGCAACCTATATTTATAGTCTGTCTAATGAGGCAACTACTACTGCTGCCGCTCAATAAGCAGATGTTTGTTTAAAAACTTAAACGACCTTTGTGTTGCATACATAAAGATCGTTTTTTTTTGCTGGCTTTGCGCGTACAACACGAGTTTTAATTGAACATTTAAGTAAATTCACGCAATATTAGTAAATACTAATTTATGTTATACTTTGGGGCTGTCATGCAATCGCTATTAGGGATGCTATTAGGGATACGCACCTGCCTTTTAAGCTGTTTCTAGGTGGGCTATGGTTTGAAAATTTGCTGTTCATTTCAAAGGAGAAACCAGATGAATCAAGAAAAAAGCACAGAAACCGTCAGCAAAATTCCATTGAATGAGGTACAAAAAACCCTCTACCAAACAAATGATAAAATTTATCCGCGAAAAGTCAGTGGTTTGTTTGCACGCTTAAAATTTTTAAGCGGGTTTGTTTTATTAGGTTTGTTTTATGGATTACCCTGGATTAACTTAAACGGGCAACAAATTGTTTTATTCGATCTACCTGGGCGTAAATTCCATCTTTTTGGCATGACTTTCTGGCCTCAAGACGCTATTTATCTGGCTTTTTTGCTCATTCTTGCAGGTTTGAGTTTGTTTTTCTTCACCACCTTAGCAGGTCGCCTGTGGTGCGGTTTTGCTTGCCCGCAAACAGTTTGGACTGATGTGTTTTTGTGGATGGAGCGCACCATTGAAGGGGATCGCCCTCAGCGCATGAAGCTTGACAAAGCACCCTGGTCAGCACGAAAAATCCGCATCAAAATTACTAAACAACTGGCTTGGATAAGTTTTGCACTCTTTACCGGTTTCACCTTCGTTGGTTTTTTCACTCCTGTTCGTGATCTCAGTCAGGCATTACTCAATTTTACCCTGACCCCCTGGGAAATTTTTTGGTTGCTGTTCTATGGTTTTGCCACCTATGGCAATGCCGGCTGGATGCGCGAACAGGTCTGCATTTACATGTGTCCTTATGCGCGTTTTCAGAGCGCCATGTTTGATCATGACACACTGATCGTGGCGTATGATAAGGGGCGCGGTGAGCCTCGCGGAGCGCGCAATAAATCCGCTGATTACCAAGCCGAGGGCTTGGGGCAATGTATCAACTGCACCCTGTGTGCGCAGGTCTGCCCAACGGGTATTGATATTAGAGATGGTTTGCAATATCAATGTGTTAGCTGCTCTGCCTGTATTGATGTTTGCAACGAAGTCATGGATAAAATGAACTATCCGCGTGGACTGATTCGTTACACCACCGAAAACACCTTGAACAACAAACCTACGCATATTTTGCGTCCGCGTATTTTGCTGTACGGCTCGGTGCTCTTGATTATTCTAATCGGCGTGGTTTATTCGATTACTCAGCGCAATCTAGTGGCATTGGATGTGTTGCGTGATCGCAACAGTCTGTACCGCGATACATCAGAAGGCATGGTTGAAAATGTCTACACGCTCAAACTCATAAACATGGATGACCAAACCCACGAATATCAGATTAACGCCACAGGCGTTGAAGGGTTGACCGTGCGTGTTGAACTGCCTAAAGTGCAAGCAGAATCTGGTGAAGTATTAGATGTGCCCGTGAGCCTCAGCGCGAGTCCCAGTCAATTAAAAGTACGCAGCTCTGAAGTGGAATTTACCGTACAAGCGGTGGACAACCCTAGCCTCAAAACCACCACAAAAGCCCGTTTCTTAGGTCCCGTACCAGGGCGTTAAGCGCATGAGCGGCGAAGTTGTATTGCTCCCCGTCGCCGCTCAAATTGGCTTGGGCGCGGTAGCAGCGACAGGCGTAGGTCTGGTCGCTGCTTTTGCAACTGCGGCGCTGGTTAGCGCAATACGCGAACAGCAGCGCCAGCAACGCGAAGCCGCCGCCGCACAAGCGCGTCTCCAGCAGCGTAAAAATGCCGCTTGGCAAGCCTACCAAGCCGCCGAGCAAGCGCATGTTGAACACCTGAATACCACACGCGCACAAATACGCCAACAATTTGCGCACCTGCATCTGCAAGATGTCGTCTCTCCCAGTGACCTAACACAGCCCGCACAGGCGCGGGGTTTTCTCCATTCAGCGCCTGATATTGATGTCTTAATTGCTGAAATACAACAGATTTTTCAAGATACAACGGGGCTACTTGACGCCCCTGCATCCCCTCTACCGCGACTCCAAGCACAATGGCAAAAATTTCAGCAAGAACAAAATCTTGCGCAAGCTTCTAGCACTCAGTCCAAGGCGGAAATGCTGCAAAATTTTCGCACCACCCTAAAATACAGCCTGCAAAACTGGCAAAACCACTTACAACAAGAACAACAGAGCGCCCAACAGCGTCTCGTGCAAATTCAAGCATTGTTGGAAAATAGCTTTTTACATCAAAGTCTAGCGCAGGAATTAAACGCAACCGCGGAAAATCTCTTGTGCCGCGAAGAATGGCAAAACCTGCACGCACACTTATTACAAGCAGTAGAACAGCGCAGCATCACCGCAGCCGGTTTAGCAACGCTGCAACAAAAACAAGCCCAATTGCAGCAACGAGTAGATCAAGCAATGCAACGACAAGCAGTACAAACCGGCTTGCTGCAATCGCTTCAGCAGCATTTACAAGGCGCAGGCTATGTTTTTTTGCAGCAAGAAAGCCCAGAGCGTTTTCTCTGGCAAATTCCGGGCGGCGAACGCCTGCGCGTCTTTCTAAGTGCCGAATTACGCTTATCTTTCCAGGTTGTGCATGAACGCACTTATGCAAGCGAAGCCGCGCTCAGTGGTGCAGAACAGGCTTTTTTTCATCAACAAGAAAATCGTTGGTGTGCTGATGTGCCGCAATTGCTGCGCGGCTTGGCACAAGATGGCTTCCAATATGCCATGCAGTTCGAGCGGCACACGCCAGATAGCCTGATTCCCATTGCCGTGTTAGAAACAGTGGATGACCTCCTAAACGCCGAAGCACGCCAACGGCGCTCAGAAAAACCTTATTTTTCTGCTGATTAAAAATCCATTCCCTCAGTCATTGCCCCAACCTCTAAAAAAACACACCTATGAATATTGTTGCTTTGAGTTTGCGCACCGTCCCGGATGTTGAATTGGGGCGACGTTTATTGGGTAATCCGCAAGAAATGGCGCAACTAAGCGACGCGGATGTTGCTAAAGTCATGTGGCTTAAACAGGATCAAACCCTGGGTAAACAGGCTGAATGCCTGGATTTGCACCTGCAAAAAATCGTGGCGCTGAGTTTACTGCACCGTACTGGCGAAGGGTGTCGGTTGGAAAGCCATTGTTTTCCCGACGAAAATGAAGAAACTACTTTGCGCAGTTTTTTTGCCATGCTGCATTTTAATCCAACCCTGTTATCCTGGGATGCCAACCAGTTTGAATTACCCTTGATACAGTATCGCAGCCTGCTGTATCCGCTGGATGCCCGCATGTATTGGGAACATTATCATACTGGCATTCATCGCCATCCCGCTTTAGGCGAACGCCACAGGGCGCTGTCACCACTTTTAAGTTGTTACCGGGCAGAAAATACCGCACCGCTAGAAGAAATTGCTGCCATGCTAGGCATTCCTTTGTCAGCACGATTGACGCAGGATCAACTTTGGCAGCATTACTTACAGCAGCAAATGGAGGCTATCCGCACTGATTGCGCATTAGACGCGGTGCGAATTTATTGTATTTACATGCGTTTTCAACGCTTGCGCGGAGAACTGAGCCACACGGCTTATGACATTGAATGCCAGCATATGCAGTCTGCTTTGCAACAAATCGGGCAAACGCATGTTCAAGTTTACGACGGGCATTCCATTTAACCAGCGCACAACCCTGTTTCTTCCCCCGCCCTAATTTATTTTGAAGGACTCATGTACCCATCCCTTTACCTGACGAAAAAAGCTGACCGCCGTTTGCGCAGCGGGCATCTGTGGATTTACAGCAACGAAGTAGACAGCGCCCGTAGCCCGCTGAAAAATTTTCAGCCTGGCGATCTGGTGAATATTTTGGCGACTAACGAAAAACCTTTAGGCACTGCGTATGTCAATCCCAATGCCTTGATTTGCGGACGTTTATTAAGCCGTGCTGTGAATTGTCCGATAGATGCTGAGTTTTTTGCTCAACGCCTGCGTACTGCTCTGGCTTTACGCGAACGCTGTTTTGCCAAGCCCTTTTATCGCTTGGTTTACGGCGATAGCGACGGGCTGCCAGGGTTAGTGGTGGAGCGTTTTGGCGATCTGTTGGTCGTGCAGTTGAATACGGCGGGCATGGCGCGACGGCAAGAAATGCTGGTGGAAGTTTTGCACAGCGTTTTGCAGCCGCAAGCGATTGTGCTACGCAACGACAGTAGCGCCCGCACGGTTGAGGGTTTGCCTTTGGAAGTGCAATTGGTCATGGGAAGTTTGCCGGAAACCCTGTTGATCGAGGAAAACGACACGCAGTTTTGCTTAGATGTGCTGCATGGGCAAAAAACCGGCTGGTTTTTCGATCACCGCATGAATCGCTTGCGTTTGCAAAGCTATAGTGCGGGTAAGCGCGTGCTGGATGTGTTCAGTTATACCGGCGCTTGGGGCATACAGGCAGCGCGGGCAGGCGCCTCTGCGGTGCTGTGCTTAGACAGTTCGGCAACTGCGCTGGCGCAAGTGCAGCAAAATGCCCAACTTAACCAGGTTGCCGAGCGCGTGTCTGTGCTGCAAGCGGATGCTTTTGAGGGCTTAAAGCAACTCCAGCAAGCGGGCGAACAGTTCGATATTCTGGTACTTGACCCGCCTGCGTTCATTAAGCGCCGCAAAGATTATGAAGCGGGATTGCAAGCCTATCACCGCTTAACTCAACTTGCAGTGCCGCTGCTTAAGCCCGATAGCCTGCTGGTGTCTGCCTCCTGCTCTCTGCATTTGCCGCGTAGCGAGTTGCTCAATACGCTGCTGCCTGCCGCCCGTTCGCGCCAAGTGCAGATTTTAGAACAGGGCGGACAGGGCGCGGATCATCCAGTGCATCCCGCCATTCCTGAAACCGATTATCTGAAAGCACTGTTTTGCCGCATTCTCTAATTCACCACATCTTGTTAAAAATCTTGCGAAAAGTTCATTTGAAAGTCCCAAACTCAGGTCTATAATAGTGTTTAGCACTCCGGTAGCGAGAGTGCTAACAACAGACAACCGCACAAGAGGGACATCACATGAGCAACGCTTTAGCACTTAATCTCAACGCACAACTCAGTGTTTCCGAACAGAGCATTGACAGCTACATCCAAGCCGTCAAAACCATTCCCACCCTAAACGACATCGAAGAAAAAGCCCTAGCATTCCGCTTGTTTAATGACGGCGATGTTGAAGCCGCCAAACAACTGGTGCTGTCGCATTTGCGTTTTGTGCTCTATATCGCTCAAGGTTATCGCGGCTATGGTTTGCCCTTGGCAGATTTAGTTCAAGAAGGCAACATCGGCTTAATGAAAGCCATCAAACGCTTTGATCCCAATGTCGGCGTGCGTCTGGTATCCTTTGCCGTACACTGGATTCGAGCAGAAATTCATGAATTTATTCTGAAAAACTGGCGCATTGTGAAAGTTGCCACGACCAAAGCCCAGCGCAAACTGTTCTTTAATCTACGCAGTTCTAAAAAACGTCTCGGTTGGTTATCGCACGAAGAAGTGCAAACCGTCGCCACTGATTTAGGGGTTTCCACTAAAGACGTGTTAGAAATGGAAAAACGCATGAGCGGCAACGACACCGCCTTTGATGCACCCGTAGATACAGACGATGAAGAATTTATTGCCGCACCCGCCGGTTACATTGAAGATCATCGCTATGATCCCGCCAAAATGGTAGAAGAGTTTCAATGGGAAAATGAACAAACCGACAAACTGTACGCAGTCTTTGCAGATTTAGATGATCGCAGCCGCGACATATTACAACGCCGTTGGTTAAATGACGAAAAAGCCACTTTGCAAGAATTAGCCGATCAATACAAGGTCTCAGCCGAACGCATTCGGCAAATTGAAAACAGCGCCATAAAGAAAATGCGCAAGCAAATGATGTAAAAACCAGACTTGTTTCTCTGCAAACTAAAGGGATAACTCCGCTGCAATTCGGGTTATCCCTTTTTTCTTAAAATACCTCAATAAGAAGCGAATTTATAATAGACTTGTTGCAGCATAAAACCCAGTAAAAATGCGGAGTTTGAAAATATGATTTGCTCAAAATTTTTCGGATTTCAGACAATTGAAGCTAAGCCATTGATTTTTCGTCGTCGTTAATCCAGAGCATTTTTTATAAGTTATTGATTTTATAGCCACAACAAGTCTAGTGAAATTCCTATAAACTTGTTATCTTCACTTTGACCGCAGCCTAGGCTAGAGGTGGAAATCTCTGACTTAAGCGGAGGGATTAAATTGAACATTGCTGTAAAAGGCTGTTGATGCACTAAGGTTTAGAGCCTATACGAAATCAGTTCATTAAAGAAATAAACTAGGAATACACCCATACTAAGCGGTTGCATGTTTCAGAATTAATCGGGATGAAGCGATATACACCA
>DYPD01000065.1:0-11090 GCA_020720115.1 Thiomargarita sp.
TCGCAGACGTCATGAGGGATAAAATGACGCGGGCTTAAGTTGATGCGTATGGGGTCAGTTTTTGCCAAGCCAGACAGACAAAAGGCTTACTCTGTGGGTGCAAAGTAAGCCTTAAAAGGTAAGGAGTGAGTATTAGCTGTTGTTATTCTGCATTTTCCTGTGAGCAAGTGGGCAGAGGATTTTTCGGCTGTAAAATCGCTTCTTTGACTTGTTTAAGGATAGACAAAGGCGTGTTAAAGATGATTTTTATATCTAACCAGAAACTGAGAGTACGGCTGTAATGAATATCCAGACTCATCATTCTTTCGTAGCTGGTATTGTTTTTACCGCTGACCTGCCACAAGCCCGTTAAGCCAGGATAAGCGTCGGAACGTGCGTGGTACCAGGATTTGTAGCTTTTTACTGCATAAAGCACATCAGGACGCGGACCTACTAGGCTCATTTCCCCTTTCAACACATTAATCAACTGAGGAAATTCATCAATACCAGTTTTGCGTAAAACATTACCATAACGAATGATTTGCGGATCGGCATCTTCCAGCTTGTACATGGGCTTACCATTTTTCAGCAATTCATTAATGTAATGCTGATGTTTGCGGATGTCGGCATTGTGTTCCATAGTACGGAACTTCCAGATAATAAATTCTCTTCCCAGAAAACCTACACGTGGTTGACGGAAAAACACGGGACCTGGAGAAACTATTTTGATGTGAATTGCAACCAATAGAAACAGCGGAGATAGCAGAATAATCCCAATGGTAGCCCCTACCAAGTCAAGCGCACGTTTCCACCAAGGCATCGCATAACGCAGCAGGTTGGTTAAACGCGGTGGATTTTTTAAAGCTGCACCGCGATTCAAAGCCAATTCAGCCTGCTCTGCTTGAGGAGCTGCACTAGCTAAAGCACTGCGTTCCCAAGCTTCGTCAAAGAGTGGGTGCCAATCATGAGGGTAGGTATGAATGCTATGGTTAGGTAATTCTGCATTATCAAAGCCCATCAAGTAACACAGATTACTGAGAAAGATTTCTGCGCCTTCCACATTTTCTGTGCCAGATAAAAACACCCCTAAGTAATGTGGATTAACCCAGCCAACAGCATCGCTCAAACGCAGACGTTTAGCTAACGCACTATGCAGTTGTTGGGATTTGGTTGAATCAGGTTCAACTTGAAAGGTGACTAAAATAAAACCTTGATTGAAATGATCCGAGCGGAAACATTCACGATCAATGATGGCATTGAATTCAGCTTCATCATAAATGATTTCGGCAGTATCGCAGGGCTGTGCAACTTTACCTTTTGCGCTAAAAATGATTTCGTTTAAGGTATCTGTTAATGCGCTGCTGTCCATGTGCTCTCTCCCGGCTTTTAAGGTTATTTCTGTGAAATAAGTAGAATTGCAGACCGCTTAAGCAATGTTTGAACCAGATAAAACAATTAAAATATATTCAATAATAACAAACACTTGCTCTCTTGATGTGTAGAATCAAAAAAGCCCCGACAGGAAAGCTTAAAACCGTCAGCCTTGCATAAGTCGCCTGTAAAAATGGCGTATGAGCCTTTTTTCCAGCACCAAACCGAGTTTTTAAAAAGGCGGCGGGTGTATTCTCAATTTGCAAGTTTCTGCAAATTGCGAATGCACCCGCCGCTCTGTTGGTTTTACTTAGGACTTTGCATACCCAAAAAACTGAAATCAACGCCTCCTTTGTACTGCAATACTACATTACCAATTAAGGTTGGTGAACCCGGCACGGCAACGCCAGGGATGGTCAATTTGAAAACCGATGGGTTAGCGGTATCTGCGGCAAAAACCGCAGGTTGCGCATAAGGCGCGGCGGTGGGGGTTAGGGCAGCATCTAGCGTGAAGCTGGTAATGGTTGAATTAATATGAATTATCGCTTCAAAACGTCCTGCACCTGCAACTTCCACTGCACCGATTTTCAGCAGAAATGAGCCGTCGGTTTGTGGCAGTACCATTCCGACGGGTTGTGCAAAGTCGCCGGTGGCGATAATCACGGCGTGATCTTTGACAGGCGTATTGAGGGCGAAAGTCTGCGCATTTGTCACCGCTTGCGTACTCAATTTTGAGCCATCACGCGGGTTGAGTACGCGCACTGTGGCGCTGACCGGCAACAGCCCTGGCAGGTTGATGCTGCTGATGCTTTGCTTGCTGGGATTGAACAAATACGCCAGTGCGGTGCGGTCATCGTGGCGCACAAAAATAAATTGGGATTCATTGACCCGCTGCTTGTCTACTTCTAAAAAATCACCGCGCCAATTGATTGAACCCACTGTATTTTTCATTATGGTCAAGAACGCACGCCAGTCGTCATCTAGTTGCGTGATGGTGATTGAGGCGTTGTCTAGGGTAATAGGCCAGCGCATGGTTGCGCCCGCGCCGCCGCTGACGAAATGCAGCCAGATGCTATTGAGGAACATTTCTTTATCGTCGGCTTTGCTAAAGGCTTGTTCGCCCGCTTTCAGTGCCTCGTCATACTTTTTGATGAATAGCGGACTGGGTGCGCTTTCAGTATCCTGCACTGGGCGCCCGTCATGTACTTGATAGAAGCTATAGCTTATGCCCCTTGCCAGTTCTATTGGACGCTGGAAATCTCCGCTGACTACGCTCGCGGCGGGAATAGCTTGCGGATTAGCGATGTGCGCGTAATAGCCATGCGCTGCGCTTAGGCTTGCGCCATTCAAGCGGAAAGCAGTGCTGGCATCCATACCCAGAAACTTGCTTTCACCTATTTCCGCTACTGGAGTGCGATAATGGGCGTCGTCTTTGGGGTCCCAGGTGAGAAATGAGAAAAAGGCTAAATGCCGAGGCGCAGCCGCACGCGCATGTGCCAGCATGGTTTGCAGCCAGGCTTGACGCGCTGCCAGCGATGCGGTGTTAAAGCGTTCTTTGTTATCCACTTCGTTGAGTAAATCCCAACCAAAAATCGTCGGATCATCGCGGTACATCACATTCGTAATGGAATTGACGCGACTGAAGAGTGCATTTAGACGATTTTTGTGGTCATCGTACAAATCCGCATCAAAAAATTGATCTGGATTGGTTTTGCCATGCCGTTTTGCCCAATGAGTTTGCGCCCATTTTTTCTTGTAATAATAGGTATCGTATAGACGCAACAACACGCGCACATCATTTTTCTGTGCTAAATCAATCAGTTTATCCAAAAACAACAAAGCCGCTGGATTGACTTTGCCAGTGTCGGGATTCTGGAAGAAAATCGGTGTACCGTGCAAATCCAGGGATTCGACAAAAACGCTGACGACATTCATGCCAGACGCTTTGAGTTTGGCGAAATAATTCACCGCGACCTGCTCGCCCTCAATGGCTTTAATGGATGCGACCGTAGTGCCGGCTTGATTAGCCACAAAGGCGCAATTGTCGCTGGGGTCTGCGCCCGCATTAGTGAGAATGTCAGTCACGTCAATATCCGTGATGTCTTGGGATTGCCCGTTGGCAAAGTGGCAACGGAAAAACAGCTTTTCTGTGGCGTAATTGCGCAAACGTCCGGTTCGTGAAGTGCCTTGCTCATCAGTAAAGATGCAGGTACGGGCGGCGGTTAAAGTATTAAAAGTCGTATCACCAATTGGCGGGGCTTCGTCGCACAATTCGCCATTGTACAAGCCACGCGCAGGCAACCAAGGCATGAGCACAGTTTCGCCCAGCAGCACAAACGGCTTGCCGTCGCTGGTTACTAAAGTACGCCCGGTGGGATTGTTGGTGACAAAAGGCGTCGCAGCGGCATCGGTGGTAAAGCTGGTGCTGAGAATTTGCACACTCTCGCGCCCCACTTCATCAAATGCGCGAATCCCGACCGTGTAGGTTTTGCTGGGTTCTAAGCCAATGATTTCTAAGCGTTCAGCACTATTGGGCGCGGCGGGTTTGTAGGCATTAGCAAAAACTTTCATGCTATTCCAAACTTCGGGCGTTACCCCAACCACACCTTCCTGATAACGAATGCTGTAACCCGTTGCCGCTTGCCCCGCCACCACGCCATGCGCAGGGGCGCTAAAGTGCAAAAAGGCGCGGCGCGCCTCTACTGGCGTTGCAGTCAGGTTAATGCTGCTAAATCCAGGTGCTGGCGAAGTTGCCGTCGGTTTGCGTAACACGAAAGTCGCCCATTCCGCTGGTACTTTCACATCGCCCTGATACACCGTCCATTCATCCAACAAAGTGCCGTTAGTGGATTGCACACCGTCATCATTCGTAAAAGTGCCACCAGTCACCACATTTTGCGCACCACCATTATCATCATGTACGCGCTTAAAATTCAGTTTTAGCGCCGTACCCTCTTGCACGGGCAAAGGTGCGGGGAACAAACCTGGCCCTAAAGCACAGTTATTGCCGGTGATTTTCGTGCCCATGCGCGTGCCTACCAGCGCCCAAGGTAAGGCTGCTTCAAAACGCCAATGCGTGGCATCTGAAGTAGATTTGAACTGTATAATTGTCTCGGGATATGTAATCGGTGTAGGTTGCTCCGCTGGGCACAGCCAATCAGTAGGAATGGCTCGATTTAAAAACGCCGCATCACCAATTTTGTTTGTTGTATTGCGGAAAGTTTCCAAACCCGTAGTACCGCCGGCGCCATCACCCCGATCTAAACGTTGAAATTTACCGGTTGGGGTAAAAGCCAATATCCGCGAATTTGTACTTAACACAGTCGCATTATCTGTGATTGAAGGGTGCAGATAAATTTCTATACTGTCATCATTCCGAGTTTCCCACTGATCCCCCCCGCCTGCACCATTATTGCCATCTTCAAGTACCGTGTAATCTTCCAACATGCCAGCGATATACAGGTTGTTTTCGTCCCATTGTAAATAAAAATCTGCAAACTGATCCGTGCCATAAAACCGCGCCACTCGCACCCGACTCTCCGCCGTCCACTCAAAGGGGAGCAATGTCCCATCTATGGCTGGCGTGCCATAAGGAATCATCAGGGGCGCTTGAGCATTCACCAGCCCCGCAACGCCTATACTCAACCAAGCCAAATAACCCGCTAATTGCATAAAAAATGCTCCTTTTAACTGCTCCAGTTCATTCAAAATAAAAAACAATGGTTAATTATTCGTTCATTTAGATGTTTATCGCATTTTTACTCCATTTTGAGGAGGACAGCCAAAACACGATAAACCAGTTTTTATCCAGGCATCTACTTAAAATATCAACTGAGTAAATCAGCGATAGCATCGCGCTCAGCTTCCAGTTCCTTCTGGGTTATTAACATACGTTCACGGCTGAAATCGCTGATTTCCAGTCCTTGCACTATGCTGTATTCGCCGTTTTTGAGGGTGACAGGGAAAGAATACACTAATCCTTCGGGAATGCCGTAACTGCCGTCGCTGGGAATGCCCATGCTGACCCAATTTGCAGTGCCTTTAACCCAATCACGCATGTGTTCTAGTGCAGCATAACCAGCGGACGCTGCGCTAGAGGCGCCCCGCGCTTTGATAATGGCAGCGCCACGCTGCTGCACGGTGGGAATGAACTCATTGCTGATCCATTCTTGGGTAATTTTGTCTCTCGCCATTTCACCGTTAATGCGGGCATAACTGAGATCGGGATATTGAGTAGCGGAATGATTGCCCCACACCAGCATGTTTTGGATATCAGTTACGCGACAACCGATTTTATTTGCCAATTGACTGAGCGCACGATTGTGATCTAAACGCATCATAGAAGTAAAATTTTTTGCGGGTAAATCGGGTGCTGAGCGCATAGCGATATAGGCATTGGTATTTGCCGGATTACCCACCACCAGGACGCGCACATTGCGCTTGGCGTGGTCATTTAGAGCACGGCCTTGTACAGTGAAAATACCTGCGTTATCTTTCAGCAAATCACCGCGTTCCATACCCGGGCCGCGCGGTTTTGCACCGACCAACAGAGCATATTCCACATCCTTAAAAGCAATGCAGGGATTGTCAGTCAAAACAATGTCTTGCAGCGTTGGATAAGCACAGTCTTCAAGCTCCATCGCCACGCCATTGAGCGCCCCTAAAGCTGAAGGAATTTCCAGTAAATGCAAGATGACGGGCTGATCCGCGCCCAACATTTCCCCTGATGCTACACGGAAAATTAAAGAATAAGCAATTTGTCCGGCTGCACCGGTAATGGCGACATGTACAGGTTGTTTCATTGTGATATTATCCTCTTGAAAATTAACGGATAACTCCTTCTAAGTTAGGGTTATCCTTAGGCAAAATAGCAAAAAATAACCTTTTTAATATAGAATTAAAGGGCTAATATGCTGCACTACAGCATAAGTATTTATTATAGGTAGATTAATGAAAAAGAATCCAGAGCTTTTACATAAAACTGCAACAATGCGTCACTCAATGCCTGATCTCAGTGCACCAGGCATTCCCCTGCATACTCAAGGTGTAGACATTATTGTCTGCGTACACAATGCCTTAGCAGACGTGCAACGGTGTCTCGCTGCCATCACACAGCATACCATCATGCCCTATCATCTGATTTTAGTGGACGACGGTAGCAACGCGGAAACCCGTGATTATCTGCGCAATTTTTGCGAACAAAATCCGCATTCACAACCACCACCACAGTTAATCCGCAACGAAAAAGCACGCGGCTACACCTTTGCTGCAAACCAAGGAATGCAAGCCTCAACACAGACTTACTTTATCCTGCTAAACAGCGACACCATTGTCAGCCCCTATTGGCTAGATCGCTTGCTGGTTTGCGCTGACAGCGACGAGCGCGTCGGCATGGTGGGACCTCTAAGCAACACCGCCTCCTGGCAATCTATCCCAGAAGTTGAATATCGTGGCGATTGGGCAAGCAATCCTCTACCTTTAGATATGACAGTCGAACAAATGGCAAATCGCGTTGCCGCCTCGTCAGAGCGCCTATATCCACAGCTCCCCTTCTTAAACGGCTTTTGTCTGCTCATTAAACGCGCCTTGCAGGCAGAAATCGGTTATTTTGACGAGGCAACCTTCGGTGCCGGCTACGGTGAAGAAAACGATTATTGCCTACGCGCTGGCAAAGCCGGCTGGAAATTGGCAGTGGCAGATGATACTTATATATACCATGCGCAGTCACGCAGCTACTCACACGAACGGCGCAAACAGCTCGCAGACCGTGCCGGACAGGCACTCACGCAAAAACATGGCGAACAATTAATCCACGAAGGCGTCGCCATTTGCCGAGACAGCCCAACCATGCAGACCATTCGTCAACGCGCAAAAGGTTTGCTGGACTATTGGCAGGGGGTTACTGAGGAACTTGTATACAGGGAAATGACAAGACTATGAGTACAAGCGATTCTGATTGGCACATAACGGCTATTTTCTATCTTTAGTCTCTCGCGGTAAAAGGCTGTTATTGCCCGTATACCGCCTGTCTATCGCTTGGATTATGCCATTAATCCAGCTTTCTAACACAGAAAAACTACAGAATATGTTACTTATCGCATACTTCTCTAAAAACAAGCGTTGAAGCGCCCTTACCTCTTTGCCGGATGGGTATTATGCACCAAGCTTTCGGTGACATGATGGTGGCAAATTTGTTGTTTTATTGATACAGTGATTTTTTTTACACTTAAAATGCGTTTGGATAATCAATTAATATCCATAAAAAACAATCGCTAAATGCGTTTGTAGCAAAATAACAACATAAGTGTGATTTATTGCGTTTTGGTGTTGCGGTTTCTTTGCTGGTTGTGGTAACATTGCAGATAGTTGGGTATCTACAACGAACACATTTTCTTGCGCACAGTAGTGCATTTTGCTTCTCAATACACACTTGACTAAGGTACATAAGTCGTTTTGAAGTTTATTGCATACATATTGCATACATCCATGCGGTTTGATTTGAGTATTGGTTTTTGGGCTGGGTCTTGTATGTGATTGCTGAATTATGTATGCTTGCGCATTATGAATGGTGTTTTTTAATTCAATATTAGTGTCATTTTTTGTTAAGGAGTGTAAAGATAATGATGAGTCGCGCATTAAACAAAAAACTGCTACCTGTTGCGGTAGCATCTGTGTTGGCTTCTTGCATTAGCATTAATGCAAATGCTGTTCATGTTTCCGAAGATAATGTGGGTCAGGTGCTGCTGGCTCCTTACTACAATGTTACCAATGGCTATAAAACCCAAGTGGCAATTGTCAATACTCGCACTGACGTTGCTGTCAAAGCAAAAGTAGTGTTGCGTTCTTCAGCTCATAGTACTGAAGTTCTTGACTTTCTGTGCTATATGACTCCGGCCGACGTATGTCGTTTTGAAATCAGAAATGTAAATGGTCAAGCCTATATGTATTCTGACGATGATTCTGTTCGTTCAGAATTTAATCCTGTAACTTTCGCTTCTCAAAAGCCTGTTAACCAACAGCTTTTTGATGACCGCATGCTTTCAATAGATGCGAAAGATTTTAATGAGGTTGGTCATATTGAAGTGGTGGGTGCTTATGCGGTTACTGCTGGTGTTGTGAATACTGGTTCTGAAATGGTTTCTGTAAAAAGAGAGATGTCTAAGCATGAGTTAGTTAAGCTTTTTGATAAAGCTCGCGGCATCTTTAACCCTGGTGGTGTTGCTGTATTAGCAGGTACTACTTCAGTTATAGCTTCAGATAATCCGAGCCTGGTTAGATTGACTGGTGATGTTCAGATTGTTAAAGAAAATGGCAGTGATCGCATGGGTTACGACATACCTGCATTAGTTGGTTTTGTTGGTGATGAATCTGCGGGTCTCTCTTATCCGGTTAGAATTGGTAATTTCATCAGAAGCTTTGCTTTTGATGGTCGCGTAATTGCTAACTCTGCTTTTGATGTTACTGTTGCAACTGAAACTGCTATCGGTAATGGCTTTGGTTTGGGTGGTACGGACAATATCGTAGAACTGGAAACCGCTCTGTCAAATGCTAGCATAGCTGGTACATACGAGAAAAATGGTTCTAACCGTTCAAACCTGATGGTTACTTTCCCGACCAAGTATCGTCACCGTATTAATCATGTTTGTTCAGGTTTACCTGCTACAAATGCTGAAGTGAGTGCTGCTAATTATTCTGCTCCATTCCATTCAAGTGGTCGTATTACATACTCCCTAACCTCCTATGATAATCAGGAACATTCTCAAGTTACGGGCGACATCTTTTCTGGTGGCAGTATTGTAACCAGCTATCTGTTCTCTGAAGTAAATGATGTTATGCCTGAATGGCCCTACGAAAGTGGTTGGTACAGTGCTGCTTTGAACGCGACCAATCATAGTCACGACACGGGATTAGTATTTGATGTAAATGGCAATAACGCTGCAGACGCGGGTGAAGCAACTGTTACTGTTGACTCTTGTTCTTATGCGGGCGTACCAGTTTTAGCTATGACGCATAAATACTTTGAATCAAATGGCGTAACCAGCAATTCACTGTTGCTTGAGTCAGCCAAGCCTTAATTGAAGTCAAATAAAGCTAGGCAGTTTTTGTATATGCATTAAAATTGTCATCTTTTTTGATACATCTAAAGGGCGCTTAGTATTCTTTGCTAGGCGCCTTTTTTTACAATAGGAGATTTTTTATGTCTTTTCTCTACCTTTTCAAGCACCAGTCTCGTAAGCTGATCCTTGGTTTGTCTTTGCTTACGCTGATACCGAATGCAGGGTATGCTGCTTTTGTAATAGACCAAACTATTCCTCAATTAAGCACCGCCTTTTATACCGCCCCAGTTACCGGAACTCGCCAGCACTCGTTAAGCATAGGCTATGCTATACCAGGCAATATGCCTCTTCCAACTTTGCAGCCCGTTTCTACGTTGCGTTTAAAGATTCTTTTGCCGCCAGGAACATCACAAGCATCTATTAGAGCTGAGTCTAATAATTGGATTGGTGTGCCGGGTTCACAGCCAGTCATTGCAGTAATTGAAAGCGAAGTAACGGAAAGCACTTGTCCAATTGCTCAAGGAAGTGCTTTTACATGCGCAGGACAGGTTATGGAGCCGCCATCAGGTGGTCTGTCTAAATTCTTGTATTTAGGCAACCCATTATCTCAGCCCCGATATGTTAACTTTGTACTGCATAACCCTGGTTCATCAACTTTTGATTTTGCTACATTATCCATCAGCGCAGAAATCACCAATCTTACTGCTTATGCAGCATGGTTGAATAAGCGTCCATGGGTAGGGACGGGGAATGCGGGCAGCCAAGATGGTTTAAGCGACACACCAATTGTAGTGACGCCTGTATCAGCTAAATGCGATATTACTCAAGCCAATGTGCTAGCAACATTGAATTCTAGCAGTAATGGCAGCTTCACTATTGCTATGCCACGCATAAAAATGGAAGGATTACCTGATATGGCTATAAAGATGGAACAAATCACTGATCCTAATAAGCCAAAGAGAATATTATTTAAGTTTTCTGATATTCAATGGCTAACATGCGCACAAAACTTATTCAATTAATAGGAGAATAATAGCAATGTCATTTTATAAGCTTTTAAAACAAAACCTGCTTTTTTCTATAGCTGGTTTTGTGTGCCTGACGAGTTACAATGCCGTGGCATTCACTGTTGATATGTCGCTTCCTGGCATAACGCAACAAATCTACGCTTCCCCTCAAACCGGCGCAGCATCTCATACTCTCGTAGCTGCTTATGCGCTTGGTGGAACTCCACCGTATGATATGGTTATCCCTACTTTATCTTCAAGCTCAAGTTTACGCTTGAAGATTTTGCTTCCTCCAGGTACATCACAAGCCTCTATTCGAGGTGAGTCTAATAACTGGATCGGCACGCCAGGGAACCAGCCTGTCTTTGCAGTAGTTGATGGTGAAACATTAACTAACTGTCCTGTAAGTAGTGGTAGTGGTTCATTTACTTGTAATGGTCAAGTAATGGAACCACCATCAGGTGGTTTATCCGCATTTTTATACCTCGGCAATGTACTTGTTGCACCTAAGACGGTTAGTTTTGTATTAAATAACCCTGGTTCTGCCGATTTTTCTTTTTCGACTTTAGCCATATCCATGACAATTTCCGACGTAGCTGCTTATACAAATTGGTTAGCAACTACTTTTAATACAGGAGGAACAACTACTGGTACTGGCACGACGACAACTGGTGGT
>DYPD01000065.1:11190-21258 GCA_020720115.1 Thiomargarita sp.
CGATTTTTCCGTCAGACTTATTCCTGTAGTAGACCCCAACAATTCATCAGAAATAGCTTTTGAAGCTGTTTTGACTGAGCTAAAATTTATGGACTGTCGTCCAAACAGCTAAATATATGGGGTGATAACTCATGATCGGCAACAAGACTACCAGTTTCCAAAAAATTGGTAGTCTTGCGGTTTTTTGTATGGCTACCACGATTCAAATAGCTAGGCTGGCTCTTTAGCTAATCCTTAACCCAGAATTAAAATTAGCAATATTTTTATAGTGCATTTGGCAAATATCGTCCCCGTAAATGTTATACGGACATGTCATCGGATATTTTTACGGTATGCCGACACCTAGAATTTAAGCTTGTCTGGTTATCATTTATCGGGACGATACAATTGATTGAAAAATATGCCTGTTTTATGTTTTAGTAAATAGTTTTATCTCAAAGAGCACTAAAAACGATTTATTCTCCCTTCAAAATCTCATATCCGACGAGGAACTCAGTGATGATGAAACACACCCTTTCTGCTACGCTGTTATGCGCTTTACTACTAACGTCTCAGCTAGCGTTAGCTAGTAGCTTTCAGTTGAATGGAACAGGTTATCTCTGGACAAAGTCTTGTCAGAATTGCAACGGCAATTGGAAAGAAGTTGCACAACCCAGCAATTTTTTGGCGACCCTGTCTTTGAAAAACAACCAGTGGACATTGACTAGCGCCATTACAGGTTTAGGTAATAGGGAATATACCCTAGATTTATCTGTATCTGAGAACATTACCTATGTGCATATGACTAGAGGCATAGATCGTTGCGCAGTATCTACTACACAAACATCGCTGGATATAAATGGTGAGTGCGGTTCTTGGGTGAATTCTATTGGTATGCTAACTTCTTTATTTCCTATCGGTTTGAATGGCTATATTGAATTATCTGGAACATCTAATCCTAATGCGAATTATTGGGCATTTATCGGTTCATTTTCTTTAATCGAGATTCAATAAGGGGTTTTCTCATGGCAAGAGCCTGTGCTCGGCATATTTTGGTCAATACAGAAGCGCTTTGTGTAGATTTATTAGGGCAATTGGAAAAAGGCACCGATTTCGCCGCGCTTGCAAAGCAACATTCGAGTTGCCCTTCAGGGCGTCAAGGTGGTGATTTGGGAGAGTTTTCGCCTGGTGAGATGGTTAAAGAATTTGATCAAGTTGTTTTCAGTGCTGAAATTGGTAAGCCCCAGGGTCCGGTAAAAACCCAGTTTGGTTATCATATTGTAGAAGTCACGCAACGCAGTTAAAAATACCCCTAATTCTTTCTTCTTAAGTTTATAGCTTTTGAGCGCTGATTTTTCAGGCACTTTGACAAAACTCGGTGTGCGAAAAATCATCGCTCACAGCAAACCCGCCAAACTGCTTGCGATCTGCTTTCTTTCGACACGTTGCCGTTCATCAGTCGGCGTAGTCGCGCTTGGTGCTCCTGCTGCAAAATCTTTGGGATGCTTGCAATCCAGCGCACAATCCGCGCTGGATTGCAGAGACGCTAGAGCTCAGCGCTTTTTAATGCCGTTTTCCGCCACCCTGGTGCCGCACACCAGGCAGACTACCTGCTGCATTCAGTTCATCAGTAGTCAAAACCTGATCATTATTGGCGTCTAATTTGCTGAAAAGTGGCATATTGCTGCTAAATTCTTCTAGCGAGAGCTTATTATCATGATCTGCATCCATGCGGGCAAAGGCATTTTCTGGCGTCCACTGAGCATCAGCTTTGGGTTTATGGTTAAGCATGACGGTTTGCAGTTCCTCTCGCGTCAGCTTGCCATCCTTATTGCTATCCATTTGCGTGAAGCGCATTGCTTGACGGTCTGGATTGCGAGCTGATTTAGCCTGCCATTCTTGCAGTGTTAAGGCGCCATCTTGATCGGTATCTAATGCAGAAAAACGACTATTCATTTTTTCTACCCGCTTATCTTCCATGCCTTGACGCAATTCTTCGGAACTCAAAAATCCGTCTTGATTTGAATCATAAGCAGAAAAATTCTGTTGTTTCAACGCCTTGATTTCATCCCAGGTAATTTGCCCATCCTTATTACTATCAAAGCGTTCCAAGAATTTTGCTGCACGATTTTGCGTCTCAGCTGGGTTGCCAGCGGCGGGTGTTTCCGCCGGTTCAGCATACAAAGTACCAGTAGCGGCAAGACTCATTGCAATAGCAGTGCTCAAGGTTTTTAAGGTGTTCATAAAGTCTCCTAAACTTAAAAGGGATGTTTAACAAGGGATAACATGCCTGGAATTAAACAACAGGTTATCTAAAGGATGATACGGGGCAAATTAAAATCCGTTGATGCCAAGACAAAAATGCTGCCATGCTTTAGCCTATCGTTTTGGTAACGGAGTGGTTGCAAACCGCCTGTTTAGCAAGCAATATCAGTCATCATGCGGCTTTCAGTAGATTTCACAACAGTGCTCTCGTGTAAGTATGCTTCAAGCTGCCAATATTGTGGCGGATATGGAAAATCTAGTGGCAACAAACGTCTGATTATACAAGTGGTTTTGTTATGCCACATGAGCAAAACCGAGCAGCAAACTGGTAAATCTGTAGCAATATTAAACCAAATGTATAAAATACAAAAAGCTACAGATTCCTAGTAAGACAGATATTAGGTACATACAATCTAAGAATACAATAACGATTTTCATTGAACAATGGATCATGGCATTGAACAAGGATTCTAAAGTATGCAAGCGCGAGTGCTGAAACCTGAGCATTATATTATTGAAAATGAACCCTATTATGAGCCGATTGGGAGCGAGATAGCGGTTTTTGAAGCAGCTTATCAAAATCAACTGCCGTTGTTGCTGAAAGGACCAACCGGCTGCGGCAAAACCCGCTTTGTTGAACATATGGCGTGGCGTTTGAAACGTCCGCTTTTAACAGTGTCTTGTCATGATGATTTAACTGCTTCGGATTTAGTTGGGCGTTTTTTGATTAGTGGCGGCGAGACCATTTGGGTAGATGGTCCATTAGCGCGAGCGGTGCGACACGGCGGCATTTGTTATTTAGACGAAATAGTAGAAGCGCGTAAGGATACCACTGTGGTAATTCATCCATTGGCAGATGATCGGCGAGTTTTGCCAATGGAAAAAATCGGTGAATTGTTGGAAGCAACGCCAGAATTTTGTTTGGCAATTTCTTATAATCCTGGTTATCAAAGTGTGTTAAAAGATTTAAAGCAAAGCACTCGTCAGCGATTTGTGGCGTTGGAATTTGATTATCCTGGCATTGCTTTAGAACATAAAATTGTCGTGCGAGAAACCGGCATTGACGCAAAAATGGCGGAAAATCTGGTGAAGTTCGCACATATGACGCGCAATTTGAAAGGCAATGGTTTGGATGAAGGGGCAAGTACGCGGCTGTTGGTTCATGCCGGCAAGTTGATTCATGCAGGCATAAAACCCGTCGCTGCTTGTCACGGGGCAATTGCGCAGGTTTTAACGGATGATCCGGAAATGCTGGCGGCAATTGATGAATTAAGCGCTTCTTTGTTCTAAGTCATGTTTTTGCAAAAAAGGTGATTTAAGATTAACCCTTTAGTAGTTCAAACCCGCAGTGAAATGCCGCCAGCGATTTTTTTGCTGGGTCCTACGGCATCAGGCAAGACCGCTTTAGCGGTTGCCTTGGTTAAGGAATTTCCTTTAGAAATCATTAGTGTAGATTCTGCGCTTGTGTATCGGCAAATGGATATTGGCACGGCAAAGCCAAGTGCTGAGGTGCTTGCGGTTGCCCCGCATCATTTGTTGGATATTCTTGATCCGGCGCAAAGTTATTCGGCTGCACATTTTTGTAGCGATGCGCTGGCGCTGATGCAAAAAATCAGTGCAGCGGGGCGTGTGCCCTTGTTGGTGGGTGGTACAGGTTTGTATTTTCGTGCTTTAGAGCAGGGCTTGTCGGTGTTGCCCAAAGCGGATGAGGATATTCGGGAACGCTTGTTGCGGGATGCTGCCGCGCTGGGTTGGGGAGTCTTGCATCAGCGTTTGGCACAACTCGACCCGCAAGCAGCGCAACGCATTCATCCCAATGATCCGCAACGTATTCAACGCGCTTTGGAAATTTGTGAGTTGTCGGGTGAGAGCATGACGGTGCTGTGGCAACAGCAGCACACAAGTCCGCTACCGTATCGGGTGTGTAAGCTGGTGCTCGCGCCGCCGCAGCGCCAGGCATTGCACGAGCGCATCGCGCAACGCTTTCAAAATATGCTGGCGGCGGGTTTGGTGGCAGAAGTAGAGGCACTGTATCAGCGTGGGGATTTAGATTTGCAGTGTCCTTCCATGCGTTGCGTGGGCTATCGCCAGGTCTGGCAATATCTGGCGGGTGAATTGGATTATGCGCAAATGCAAGAACGCGGTATCATTGCCACACGCCAGCTTGCCAAGCGGCAAATGACTTGGTTGCGCCGCGAAACTGAGGCGCTATGGCTAAACCCTTTGCAAGCAGATGCGCAGGAAAAAGCCCGCGCTTTTGTATTGAAATGCTTAGAGGCTATCCCCACCTAGGAGCGCGGCAGGGCTTCAGGGGAGCAAAGCAGCCTAACCCAGTCACTCGTAGCAGCGGCAAGTAACACACTAAGGATTATCGCTCAGTACCCGTTTTCAAATAAGGGCGCGAAATCTCATTTATTCATAACAATCTCTGCACCACAGAGTTATTAGCAACAATAATATTAAGGGGAAACTCAATGAGTAAGGGGCAAACTTTACAAGACCCATTCTTAAATGCACTGCGCAAAGAACGTGTGCCCGTTTCAATTTACCTGGTCAATGGTATTAAACTGCAAGGGCAAATTGAATCTTTCGACCAATTTGTTATTTTACTGAAAAATACCGTTAGCCAAATGGTATACAAACATGCGGTTTCTACCATTGTGCCTGCTCGCAATGTCAAATACATGCCTGATGATAAAGCCGCTGATGAAGACGCGGCTGAATGAAGTCATTCAACTCCGCTTTGCTTAAATTTTCATCCGCCTATGCGGTTTGTTTCTCCCACTGCGAGGGCTGCTTAGTTGTTTGAGCGTCCGCGTAGTGGAGAACGTGCCCTGCTGGTCTCGGTTGAATTCAACATCGAGATCGATCAGCCCGATAGCGAAGAATTTATCAGCCTTGCTTGTTCGGCGGGTGCGATTCCTTTGCAAACCTTGGGCGGCAAACGCCAAGCCCCTGATGCCGCTTACTTTATTGGTAAGGGTAAGTTAGAGGAAATTCGTGCACTGGTGGTGTCGGAGAAAGCCGATTTAGTGCTGTTCAATCACACCCTAAGCCCCGCACAAGAACGCAACCTAGAGCGCGTACTAGAATGCCGCGTGCTGGATCGCACCGGACTGATTCTGGATATTTTTGCTCAACGCGCCCGCTCCTTTGAAGGCAAGCTGCAAGTCGAGCTTGCGCAATTACAGCACCTCTCCACCCGCCTGGTGCGCGGCTGGACGCACTTAGAACGGCAAAAAGGTGGTATTGGCTTGCGCGGTCCTGGAGAAACCCAGCTTGAAACAGACCGCCGCTTGTTAGGTGAGCGCATCAAGCAAATTCACCGCCGCCTTGACAAAGTGCGCAAACAGCGCGAACAAAACCGCCGTGCGCGACGCCGTGCTGAGTTGCCGACTATCTCTTTAGTTGGCTACACCAACGCTGGAAAATCCACGCTATTCAATGCCTTAACCGAAGCCTCCGTGTACACCGCAGACCAGCTTTTCGCCACCCTCGATCCCACGCTGCGACGCCTGCTACTACCCAACAAAATGCACATAGTGCTGGCAGATACCGTTGGTTTCGTGCAACAACTACCGCATGATCTGGTAGAAGCTTTCCGCGCCACCCTGGATGAAACCATCGAAGCTGACGTGCTGCTGCATGTGGTAGACGCCAACGATCCCGAACGTCAGCTACGCATTGCGCAAGTCAACGAAGTGCTGCACAGCATAGGTGCAGAACAAATCCCGCAAATTCTGGTGTACAACAAAATTGATCGCTTGCCTGACCAACCCCCTGAAATTGAACGCAATACGCAAGGCATGGTGCAGAAAATCTGGCTTTCCGCACAACAGCGTCAGGGCATGGAATTATTGCTACAAACTTTGATGGAAAGCCTGCCTTATTGCAACTTGCACCATGAATTACGCATTCCAGTGCAAGCCGGACAAGCCCGCGCCCGTCTGCATGAACTCGGCACAGTGATGCACGAAGAATTTGCCGACAATGGCGATTGCTTGATGGAAATAGAAATTGAGCAGCGTTATTTTGCCAGCATTCAGGCGCAATGGGGAGAACACATACGGGTGCTGCATTGAGCTTGGCAAACGCATGATGTGGCGCTGCCAAGTTCTTGCTCAAATCCCGTAGATGTTCCGATAGGCTTGCATTTCATTCAAGCTGTGTTGCATCTCGGGTTGTTCTTTAAGGTAGGCAATAATGTCGGCTAATTTAACGATGCTGATGACTTGCAAGCCTTCATCTTGTTCTAATTCTTGAATCGCGGAAAGCTCGCCTTGTCCCTTTTCTTGACGATCCAGCGCAATCACCACTCCCACCGGCTGCGCCTCGGCTTGACGCACCAGCGTGAGTGCCTCCCGCACCGCAGTGCCTGCGGTAATGACGTCATCTACCAATAATACTCGCCCGTTTAAGGAGGCGCCGACCAGTTGCCCACCTTCGCCATGATCCTTAACTTCTTTACGGTTAAAACAATAGGGCAAATCACGCGCTTGTTGTTCTGCCAAGGCAATGGCGGTGGCGGAAACCAGTGGAATGCCTTTGTAGGCGGGACCAAACAGCATGTCAAACGCCAAACCTGAGTTGCTGATTGCCTGGGCATAAAACTGTCCCAGTTGGGCTAATTTTTTGCCACTATTGAATAAGCCAGTGTTAAAGAAATAGGGGCTGTGACGCCCGGATTTCAGGGTAAATTGCCCAAAACGCAGCACTTGATGCGAAATAGCAAAGCGCAAAAATGCTTGTTGATAATGTTGCATGAATCTCCAGTCAGTTAGCTATGAAGTGAGTCTGTGAATAGCGGCTAAAGCCAGCCACAGGCTGCAAAAACGCAGAAAATGGGGCTATTTGCCATGAGTGTAGGGATAGGAACTGTCATGCCTGTCTCTATAAGAAAATGGTAATATTCAAAATTATATCTCACTAATTTGCTGCACAGCACAAAACAGTCAGGAATTTACCATGTTGCCCATGATTGTCAATTCTCCCGCCGCGCCTTTGTTGTTGATGTTTTTATTCTTACTGCTGCTGGTGTTTTTACTGTGGCAAGCTTACTGGCGGCGCTATGTGCGTTTGGTGCTGCATCCGTTGCAAGCAGTGCGTGCGCTGCTGCAACAAAACTTAACTGACGCAAGCAGCGAAACCTTGTTAGAGCCATTGGCTGCGAAATGCGCGACCCATCCGGCTTTAGCGCAGGCTTGGCAGGCTTATCGCCACCAATTGTTACCCGACCAACAGGCACATTTGCGCAGTCAATATCCAGCCGCACATTGGTTTAGCGCGGATAATTTCAGCGCCGATTTGCCACCGCTGGGACTGGCGGTAACGCTACTGCTGTCGCTGGCAATTGTCTGCGGACTGGGCTGGTGGCTGGTGTCAGCCGGCGCTTTACAGGGCGATTGGGCGCATTTGCTCAGTGCGTTGCAGGCGCCAAACGCGGGCGCTATGGGATTATTGGTGGCGGGTCTGTTAGCAACAGGCTGGCTGACGCAAAAGCGGGCGCAAGCGGTGCAGCGCATTGAGGGGCTAACGCGGGCGCTGGTGCAAGCCCTTGATGCGCGTTTTCCGCTGGCAGATGCGTGTGCTTGGTTAGAACAACTTTTGTCTGAGCAAGCCGAGCAAAACCTGTTAAACGTCACCCTGTTAGCCAATGCGCTGCGAGAAAATCAGCCCGCCGTGCAAGTACCTCAAGCCATGTTCCAGGTGCAACAAACCATTGCCCTGTTGCCAGACATTCTGACGCAACAACAGCAGAGTATGCAGATTTTCTTCAGCACATTGCAGCAACAGAGCGAGCAAACCCACGCGCAACAAGCGGCTTTTATGCAGCAATTGCAAGTACCGCACGCTGCTTTAGATACAGCTATCGCACAAAGTGCCAGCGCCTTGCATGATTTTGTCAAAATGCTCGGCTACCTAAATCGCGTGATTCCCGAATCCCTAGAAAAATCCGGCGATAAATTGCTCCAACAGGTCAGTCAAGCCGGCGCCCTGTGGCAGAGCGAATTAGCCGAGCCGTTACAAGCACTTAACCTCAGCAGCACGCGCTTTGCGCAACACTTACAAGCAGCAGGAAAAAGCCTTGAGCAAGCACAACAAGCCCTGACACAAACCGCTACGCAATTAGCGCAGAGCCATCAGCCGCTCATGCAAGCCACCCATCAATTCAGCAACCTGTTGCCCGACATACAGCAACAAACACTCGCCGCACAGCAGAACATCCACCAGATCGCCGCTATGAGCAGCAACTTACAACACGCAATCAACGCACAAACCCAAGGCTTAGACAACTTCCTAGCGCAACAAGGGCTGTTTATGCAACAGTTTGAAAAACATCAAAAATCTGCCGATAGCTTTCACGAGCGTCTGCTTGAAATCAGCAAAACCTTAAATTATGTCACCATAGAACTACAAGAACGTACTAACCTAGTACAAACCGCCGTCATAGAAACCGCCGAAACAGTCACCCGCTTAGAAAGCCTCATGCAGCGTTTACCCAGCAGCACAAGCGAACCGCTCAACTAAAGCAGGCACGCTTTCTGCTTAGGCTCAAGCCTTATTTCCTGGCGCTGTAACCGCCCGGCAGACGCCGCTTCACCCCTTATTTAACCAGGAGAAACGCATGAAAGCCTTCGCCATTTTACCCCTTGTTTTAGTCACCGCTTGCGCCAGCCAACCGCCAGCCCAGCCGGATTTAACCACCTTAAAGCAACAGCTAGACGCCGCCCAAGCCGGTGATTTTGGCGAACTTATAGTACACATGCACAAAGCCGAAACCCAACTGGACAGCGCCGAGTATATCTATCAAAAAATGCAGAAAAACGGCGGCGACAGCGCCTTGCAACGCCAAGGCGAACAAGCCGCGCAACTCGCAGCCGCCCACCGCGCCAACGCCGAACAAGCCCTAGGGCGCATTTTACGCCCGCTTGAAGCCACTGCCGAAACCGCCGCAAGCCTAGATAATCGCCTAGCCTATCTCGAAAACCTGCACATTCCCGCCGATTTAGCCATTCCCGAACAAAACCTCTATTTTGCTTCAGGCAGTGCGCGGATACTCAACGGGCAAAAAGTCAAGCTGGATAAAATCGTTGAATTTCTTAAAAATTACCCCGTATTTGCCATGGAACTCAAAGGCTACGCAGACACAGTTGGCAGTTCAGACGCTAACCGCCGCTTAGCAGCCAACCGCAATCAAGCCGTGCTGCAAGCCCTACGCAAACGCGGCTTACCCACACAAACCCTGGTCACCATTGCCGTTGGAGAAGTGGGCGCAGTCAATGGGCAGAATAATCCAGGCAACCGCCGTGTAGAAATTCGCCCTTATGTACACGGGCGCTATGCTGAGCGCCTCGCCGCCAGCCAAGCGCCAAACAGCGTCCAATAAAGCCATTGCCAAAGTGCGCACATTAGGCGACATTAAGCACATGCCGCTGCCCAAATGGATGCCTAATGAACACCAATGAACGCACTGAACTGTTTGACCACCTAAAAATCTTGCTGCCTGCACAGTTACAAGAATTGTGTTTCAAATGCGGGTTGCATACTAATTACCTTGAGCAAAATGCCTCTGCTGTCAAAATTGCCATTGACCTGTACAATTTCGCTGAAAACAACGGCAAACTCGACACCCTCGCCCGCCTGAGCGGTTTTCAACCTCCGTCAAATCCAAGCGTTACCAAAACCTTCCTCAACAAACTCCCCGAATCCGACGCGCCGTTTTTGGGCAGAAGCCGCGAATTGGCACTGCTCAATCAAGCCTGGCAAGCCAAAGGCTTACTGGTGTTGGTGGCGTGGGGCGGGGTGGGCAAAACGCGCTTGGTG
>DYPD01000066.1 GCA_020720115.1 Thiomargarita sp.
GGAATGCCGTTGACCATCATCAACACTTCATAATTGTTAGCCGAATGTACGCCGCGCACATCATATTGCGGCGTAAAGCGCAGCTCCCATAGCGCAATGTGCATTCCCGGCACGGCTTCGAGAATTTCATCTAAACTCCGTGCGCCCATGGCTTCAATGTCTTGCGCGGTAATCACCGTGGTGGATGCGGGCGCGGTCGCCGTGCTTTGCTGAAAACCGGAGGCGACTTTGACGCTTTGTTGCTTGACCAAGCCGTCAAAAATATCAAATACATCGTCTAATTTGATTTCCACTTCCTGCAATTCTTCCAACGAAAACCCGCGCAACAGGTTTAGGCGAGCTTTTTGTTCATCAGTCACGGCATAGGCAGCATTGCACAAAATTGTGATGAGCGCTAAAGCCAGTAAATTTTTCATAGAATTCTCCTTATTTGCCATTGACAATTTGTGCAATACGCATGAGCTGCGCACTGGGTCTCAGACCGGCTTCAGCAAACGCCTGTGGGTCAAGCATCAGACGGACTTTGTTGTCGCGTGTGAAAAATTGCACCATGCCGCCTTGCACGGCGAAATTGTCCATATCACCAACGGTCAAGGTCGGTTGGTCTTTGAGGTGCGCCAAAATCTCTGGCAATTGCGCTTGTACAGACAGGCTGATAAACAGCGTGTTGCACTGGATAGACATAGACTCGGCGATGTCTTGAAAGCGTTGGATTTTCATCGGATGACCAGAAATATTTTGCCCAGCGGCTATCGTATCTAACAGATCGCCAAACGGGTCATCACCCAACACGCATAGATAAAAAGGCGCGTTTGCTCCCTCAAAAGAACGCTCAGACCAACGCACAAAAGAGCCGAGATTAAACAAAAATGCGGCTTTGATTTCGTATTCTTTGGCGGAATTAACTGCAAAGACCGGGGGCGAGATAGAAAAAGCCAAGGTAAAAACAATTCCCAGAGCCGCCAACAGTGGTTTTATTGGGATCATGTGATGCTGCTCCTAAAGGTGATGTAGATTTATACGCCGCTTTTTTGCCACCCTTGCACAAGAATGGTAGGCGGTATAGACGGGGAGATACCGTCTCAAAGATTAAAATTAAACTGTTGAGCTAAGTTCTTTAAGCCAAATCTGTGGTGCTTTCTTGCATTTTGTGTAAGCAAATGCAGAGCAAGAGTCATACAGGCTAATGGCGCTATCATAATAAAGGAGGTGGCACGGATTCCATATTTTTTATGGCTTTAAGCATAACCTCACCAAACCAATGCCCGCTGCTGCTTGCTTCAAAACCAATGGTGGATGGCTTTGAGCCTGCGTAGGATGACACAAAATGCCGACGGGAGCGTTGTTTAAACCAGATATTTGCTTGGCATTGTGTCCACTACTTCCGCTGTTGTGGATGCCTTGAATGGCTGGCAATTGCTGCTCATGCAGAATTATCAAGAGATGGCGGGCAAGATTTACCTGCACTACAGAACTGGTGCGACCAAAAGCAGGTTTGTCTAATATCTGAACTTAGCCGCACAAGGAAAATCCGTTCTATTAAAGACATTTACGCCAGATTATCTTCAATGGCTTTTTGTACTCGGGACAATTCGGCAGCAATGGTTAATACGGGTGCGGTGCTTTGTTGAATCGCGGTATCAGGGTCTTTCAAACCGTGTCCGGTGAGGGTGCAAACGAGGGTGCTGCCCGCAGCAATTTTGCCGGTTTTGATGTCGCGCAAAGCACCTGCTAAAGAGGTGGCTGAGGCGGGTTCGCAGAAGATACCTTCTTTTTCTGCTAACAGCTTTTGTGCGTGGAGAATTTCTGCATCGGTGCAGCTATCAAACCAGCCGCCGGATTCTTTTTGCACTGTCCAGGCGTGATCCCAGCTTTGTGGATGCCCAATGCGAATGGCAGTTGCGACTGTTTCGGGATTGTCCACCATGTGCCCTTGGATAAAGGGCGCTGAGCCTGCGGCTTGATAGCCAACCATTTTCGGGCGGTTGCCGACAATAGCGCCGCTGGCAAAACGGCAGTGCCCTTCACTGGCGCAAAAGACGCAGGCTTCTGTCACCTGAGCGCCGCTGCCGCTGCTGTATTCGCAATAGCCAATCCAATGGGCGGTGATGTTGCCCGCGTTGCCGACGGGTAGGCAGTGATAATCGGGTGCGCGTCCTAATTCTTCAACAATTTCAAAGGCGGCGGTTTTTTGTCCTTGCAAGCGGAACGGGTTGATGGAGTTGACGATAGTCACGGGCGCACGTTCTGCGACTTCTTTGACCAATTTCATGCCTTCATCAAAGTTGCCTTTGATTTGGATGACCACTGAGCCGTGCATCATGGCTTGTGCCAGCTTGCCTTGTGCGATTTTGCCGTCGGGAATCAGCACAAAGGCGGTAATTCCGGCGCGTGCGGCATAGGCGGCGGCAGAGGCGCTGGTGTTGCCGGTGGAGGCGCAGATAATGGCTCGACTGCCTTGTTCCACTGCTTTGGTAACTGCCATTGTCATGCCGCGATCTTTGAATGAACCCGTCGGGTTTAAACCTTCATATTTGACATAAATCTCCACCTCAGCGCCCAATAAATCTGGAATATTATTTAAGCGAATCAAGGGAGTATTGCCTTCACCTAAAGAGATGATGCGGGTGTTGTCATGAATGGGTAGGCGGTCGCGGTAGCGTTCAATTAAACCGGTGTAACGGGGACGAAATGGCATTCGAGTGGTTCTCCTGTAAAAGTCAAAAAAGCCGCTTGGGTTGAGCGTTTTTAAGTCGGGTGGATAAAGTTTGTATAAGAAAGCGGCATTTTACTCGATTCGAGCGCGGCTTGCGTAGCGGCGCTGAGTTTTTCCGCTGCTTGCGTGGGACATGGAGTTGCGCTACTTTGCTGCTCATTACCTAACACGAGAGACTGAAAGATGAGTAAAAGACAACTCTTTTTAGATACTGAAACCACGGGTTTAAGCCCGGCTGAAGGACATAAAATCATTGAAATCGGCTGCGTGGAAATGG
Organism: Thiomargarita sp.; assembly: GCA_020720115.1. GTDB lineage: Bacteria > Pseudomonadota > Gammaproteobacteria > Beggiatoales > Beggiatoaceae > BB31. The sequence continues at coordinate 2,994 of DYPD01000066.1, forward strand.
TTAATCGGCAATTGACCGGCAACAATTTTCATCAGTATTTACAACCAGATCGGGAGATTGACGCGGAAGCTGTGGCGGTGCATGGCATTACCAATGAATCTTTGCAAGGCAAGCCGCGTTTTCAAGAAATTGCTGACCGCTTTATGCTGTACATCAAAGATGCTGAAGTTTTGATTCACAATGCGCCATTTGATGTGGGTTTTTTGCAGCATGAACTGAGTTTATTGGCGCAAAGTTATCCGAAGTTAGCAGAACATTGTCAGATTGTGGATACGCTGCAAATGGCGAGAAAGTTACATCCGGGGCAGAAAAATAACCTGGATGCGCTGTGCAAGCGTTACAGCATAGACAACAGCCATCGCACCCTGCACGGCGCTTTGCTGGATGCCGAAATTCTTGCCGACCTGTATCTGGCGATGACCAGCGGACAAGTCAGCCTTTTGCCAGGCAGCGACAGCGAACAGCAACAAGCCCGCAACGAGGTGCGCCGCATAGATGCCAATCGCCCGCGCTTGCCGGTGATTTTGCCCAGCGCCGAAGAACTCGAAGCGCATCAAATGCGCTTGCAAAACATTGATAAAGCCAGCGGCGGCGCTTGTTTGTGGTTACGCACGCCATAATCTGGCTTTTTACCCATGTTGGCGTTGCTGTTGGTTTACTAAAATTGTGCTTAATCAAAGATATGCAGCGCAAATTGGGCGCTGAGATAGTGCTACTCTAAAAACGCAGTTGTTGCACAATCGCCAGCGTTGGTTCAGCGCGGTTTAGGCTGTAAAAATGTAGCCCAGGCACGCCTGCATCGAGCAATTCCTGGCACAGTGCGGTGACCACTTCTAGCCCAAATTGCTGCAAGCTGTCCATATCCGCTTCAAGCTCTTGCAAACGCCAGCGCAGCCAGCGCGGAATTTCTGCTCCACAAGCTTCTGAAAATCTTGCTAATTGTGCGTAATTGGTAATAGGCATAATGCCTGGCACTATCGGAATTTGAATCCCGGCTTTGTCGCACGAGTCCACAAAACGAAAATAGGCATCCACAGAATAAAAATACTGAGTAATGGCGCTGTCTGCGCCTGCTTCCACTTTTTGCTTAAAAAAGCGCAAGTCCTCAGAAGCACTGCGTGCCTGCGGATGATATTCAGGATAAGCCGCCACTTCGATAGTGAAATAATCGCCGGTTTCTTGGCGAATAAAAGCCACCAATTCATTGGCATAATTCAACTCGCCCAGAGCGCCGCTACCCATCCCAGACGGGCGATCCCCGCGCAACGCCACCAGGCGCTTAATGCCTTGCGCTTGATAGTGCTGCAAAATATTGAGAATCGTTGCCCGACTGGAGGACACGCAAGACAAATGTGGCGCGGCGGCAACGCCATAGTCTTGCTGTAATGCCAGCACAGTTTCAGCGGTTTTCTCCTGCGTTGAGCCGCCCGCGCCAAAGGTCACTGAAAAAAACTGCGGTTTTAAGGGTAACAAAGCCTGCACCGCTTGATGAAAATTGCTTAAACCCTGCTCAGTGCGGGGCGGGAAAAATTCACAACTTAAGGCAAAGGAAGCGGAAGTGCTGGATTTTTCAGTCATTACAGTGTCTCAAGAAAGGAGTTAAGGGCTGCCCTTTAAGGCAACATTTCGGCGCGAATCCGCTTTACCTGTCCGCTGGTTTGCGGCAGCGCTTCAATGCGGCGGATGGCTTCATTCATGTGCTTTTCTTTTACGCGATGCGTTAGCAATACGATGTTGGCTTGTTTGACCCCTTCCGGCGGTTCTTTTTGCGAAACGGCTTCAATGCTGATGCCGGTTTCGCTGAGAATGCGGGCGATGTCTGCCAGCACGCCAGGGCGGTCGTCAGCGCGGATGCGCAAATAATAAGCGGTTTCCACTTCGCTAATATCGAGAAAACGCACGTTGCGGGAAATGGCATCAGGCTGAAATGCCAAATGCGGCACGCGGTTTTCCGGGTCAACCGTGAGTGTGCGCACCACATCCACTAAATCCGACACCACTGCCGAAGCCGTTGGCTCAGAACCCGCGCCCGCGCCGTAGTAAAGGGTTGATCCCACCGCATCGCCATTGACCAGCACCGCATTCATCACGCCGTTGACGTTAGCAATCAGTCGCCCATGCGGAATCAGTGTGGGATGCACGCGCATTTCAACGCCTTGTTCGCTCATGCGGGCAAAACCTAAGTGCTTGATGCGATAGCCAAATTGTTCAGCATATTCGACATCCATGCGCTCGATTTTGGTAATGCCTTCGGTATAAACTGCGTTGAAATTCAAGGGGATACCAAAGGCTATGGCGCTGAGGATGGTTAATTTATGCGCCGCATCTATGCCTTCTACATCAAAGGTTGGATCGGCTTCAGCGTAGCCCAATGCCTGCGCTTCTTTCAGCACTTCGCCAAAGGCTCTGCCTTTTTCGCGCATTTCGCTCAAAATAAAATTGGTTGTGCCGTTGATGATGCCAGCCACCCAATTGATTTTGTTGCCACTTAAGCCTTCGCGGATGGCTTTAATGATGGGGATGCCGCCGGCAACTGCGGCTTCAAAGGCAACATTGACGCCGGCTTTTTGCGCTTCGGCGAAAATTTGATTGCCATGCAGAGCGATTAAGGCTTTGTTAGCAGTGACCACATGTTTACCGCTGCTGATGGCTTTCATCACCAGGTCAAAAGCACGACTGGTGCCGCCGATGAGTTCAACAACAACTTCAATGTCATCCCTATTTACAATATCCATCGGATGTTCTGTCAATATCATGCCGTTGGTGGAGCACAGGCGTTTTTTGCTCAGTTCGCGCACGCTGGCGTGTGTGACCTGAATGCCGCGCCCAGCGCGGCGAGTGATTTCTTGCGCATTGCGCCGTAAGACATTGACGACGCCGCCGCCGACAGTTCCTAAACCCAATACACCTACTTTGACGGGGTCTAACATGCGTTTCTTTTTCCTTGGTTCTTGCAGGGTTCAAACCGGTTATAGCGATTGGAACATGCCTTTCACTCGGTCTAAACAGTTGATTAAAAAATCTTATAAGGAAGGGGATTTTAAGCCATTGCGGTGCAGTAAATCTATGCGGGTGGCAAATTTTCCAAACGGCAAAATTGACTACGAGCACTTAGCTCAAGCATTTTGCCTTAAAAGCGCGGCTTACAGTGTTACAAACTCAAACTGCATGGTCTCTAGGTCGCCGAGCACATAGGTCGCTTGCGCACCACCAACTCCGCCGATAGTCCCTGGATTGCAAACCAGTGTGTGCTTGCCTTTGATATTGGCTAAAGTAACTAATTCGGTCATGTGCGTATGCCCGCAACACACCAGATCGTAATCGCCAGTCACTGCCATCGCTTTGGCGTAATGCGGATAATGCACTAGGAAAATGCGCTTGTTGTCCAAGGTAAAGGACGCATCCTGTCCGTAATAATGAATCAAGCTGCCAGGCTTATGGGCGATTTTCGACAGCATGTACAGATCGCCGCTGTTATTGCCGTGAATAACATGTACGGGCAATCCTATAGCCTGCAATTTGTTGATGGTGCTAGGCGCAACCACATCGCCGCAATGCAGCACGGCTTGCGCTCCTTGCGCCTTAGCGGCTTCTACGGCGGCACACAGCAGCGGTATATTGTCGTGGCTATCGGATAAAATGCAGATTTTCATTAAGAATCTTTGGCTGATTGAAGACGGCAGGGCGTAGAAAAAGCCGCCATTGGTAGGCTATTGCCCGGTGCTATCGTGGCAGCTTGCAAAGGCGCAACAATGGCGGGGCGTAACAGCAGTCCACTGGGCAGCCAGTCATCTTCAGCATCAGGCATCCCTTCACGGCGGCGCATAAAGAAGCGGCTTTGATTCCCCGTTTGGCTACCGCAGGGCGTGCGGGATAATTCATCTGAGGGCAGAAAATCGCTGGATAAGGCAATGAGCTCATTAAACATATTAGCGTCAGGAGAATCAATGAGCACCTGTCCGTCAATACCCCGTTGCGAAGAAGCATCTACTACCCCCCCTGTACTGGGCAGAAAATGTTTAGAACCAATAAAAATGTTACCACCATTGCCATCAATGGCTTGTGCGATGATTTTGCCATGATTCAAAACTACAAATTCTGGGCGATGAATGTTTATATCTCCACCATTACCACTCCCTGTTTGTACGCTGGTAGTGATTTCTGCATGATTGAGATACAACAATTGCTCATGGTTTAACGTAATCTGCCCGCCACCCGCTTGCTTAGAAGCGGTGGTAATTTTAGCGCCCGTGCTTAAACTTAATTTATCAGTTGCACTCATTGCAATTTCCCCAGCATTTCCCGCATTAGCTTCTAGGCTGCGACTTTCTGAGTTAATGTCTGCGTTATCGCTTAATGCCACTGTTTGCGCTTGAATACTGATACTTCCACCTTTACCAGAACCTTCGGTTAAATTACCAATATTGGCTCGATCTAATAATGCCAGTGTTTCCGCTTGAATAGAAATATTACCTGAATTACCCGCGTTACTGCCTGTAGAGCGACTGGCAGAGCTTATTTTCGTGGTTTCATTGACAGCATTACTGCCGCTGAGTGTAAGTTGATTGGCGATAATAGAAATGTCACCTGCATGACCTGCACTAAAGGTTTCACTGGTAATGCGCGCACCATCAAAGGCTTCAATGCTCTGCGCTTGAATACTAATATCACCACCCTGTCCAGAACCCTGCACTGCTTGAGTGCTAATGGCAGTTTGTGTAGCGCCAGGATTACCTGGATTGCTCAGGTGTAATGAATGACCAACGGTCAATTGAATATTGCCCGCATTACCAGTATGAGTGGCGCTATTTTGAATGAGTGCATTATCTTGAATAGTAATAGAATCAGTGGTGGTAATTTGAATTTGCCCAGAGTTCCCTGAACTAAAAGTAGTGCTGGTAATAATACCTTGATCAGTTAAATGAATGTTACCCGCATTGACCGATATATCACCTGCATTGCCACTGGCAATCTCCGTATTGGAATACAATCCACTTCTAGTGGCTGTGCCCGGATTTTTTTCATAAGTGCCACTGACATTGAAATTATTGGCAATATTTAATTGAATATCTCCTCCGCGTCCACCGCCAAAAGTGCTACTGTTAATGCGCGAACCTGTTTCTAGGTAAAGATTGTGTGCACTGATTTCTATTGCACCACTGTTTCCGCTGATCTCTGGATTTTGACAATCAGAACCAGAGCAAGAACCAGATGAAATATCTGCTTCATGTTGCAATCGGACAGTTCCTCTGGCTTGGATACTTGCTTGTGCACCTTGCCCAGTGCTCGCCGTCATAGTGAAAAAATTTGCTCTATCCATATCCAGATCATGGGTGTTAATGAGCAGATTCCCGGCATTACCATTCGTAGTTTCTAAATCAATATTGGCGTCGGTTAAATGAATTTGATGGGCTTTTAAGTAAACACTTCCCGCAGTATTGGCAGACACCGAAAGATAAGCGCCATTATTGATGTGTATTGTACCGTATTGAGAAAAGGTATCTGTAGCATTCTGTAAATTGACTGCGCCAGCCGAAGCACCGCTAATGAGTTCGAGTGTTCCTGTAGGAAGATTGACAAAACTGTTTTCAATGTTGATGTCTCCGCCGCTTAAGTGCAACTTTTGCGTGGTTGGCAAAGCCAGTTCGGCAAGTGCCAGTTGTAGCGGTTGTGGGGTTGATAAAAACCCAAAGGCGCTGGGTTGAGCAGCAGAAAATTGGCTGCCATTTAATTCATGTGTAGAAAATTTTGTGTTATCAGGAAAACTTAAATAATCTGCAGAACTGAGAAATAAAGAACCGCCAATGTTCACACTGGCATGAGTGCCCAGCTGAACACCGGCGGGATTAAAGAAATACAGGTTTGCCCCGGGCATACTACTATTGAGTTGTCCATCAATGAAAGACAATTCATTACCCGTGACGCGACTGATGACATTGTTGATAGTTCCTTTACCAGAGAAAGTAGCACTTTCTGCTGGAGTTAAGGAAAATTGGCTAAAACTGTGGAATAAATTCCCCTCTGTTTGATGTCCTAAACCTGCTTCAACCTGATACGCCGGACCTTCCAACGCACCTGCCGCGCCTAAGCTACCGTCCATTACTACGGCTGCATGGAGAGGTACATTCATACCATGCAGAGTAATCATGAGATAGGCAGGGACCGACAGGTGCGTTCTGTTCATAGAGAAATTACTCAGTTACTGGGACTAATGCCAACGGAATAGTCAACAACTTGCCATTGTAAGGATACTTATAAATGAAGCGTCCTAGTGTATCCAGCACAAACTTGCCATTTGCATCCTTTGCTAAACGCTCTTGCTCAACTTTACCACGAGTAATGGCAGGTGCTTCTGTGGGGAAGTCAGGTACAACCTCATAGAGTTCTTTCTGGCCATTACCATCTACGTCATAGCGAACACGCACCCCGCCATTGACATGGCGGAACAGGTCTTCTTTAGAAAAGCCTGATGACACCAAGAGATTAATGAAGCTATTAACATTCGGCAACGTAGGATAAATCTTTTGCACGAAGCCCGCACAATCCTCTATGCCTATATCGCTTGCATAGACCAGTTCTCCATAGGGTCTTTCACCAGGCTGGGTAGCAGGATGAGTGGTCAGACCAGGGGTCTGCGTAGCACGACGCCCTTTACCTCTGCCGCCAGACACGCCAGGAATCGGCGTTGAACCATTGTCTTCTCGGCGTCCAGTTGCCGCGTTAGTGGTGGCTATGGGGTTGAAAATCATGACATTTTCACTGGTATATTCAACCTCATGATTTGGCAGACCTTTTGCCAAACAGCTTAGGTTAGGCGCACCAAATGAAAGCTCAAGCTCCATGCCATTGCTGGTCGTTACCAAATAAGCCCCTGTAATTGGAACTGTGGTTACACCTGGCGGCGTACCCTTAGGTGCTTTTTTAACGTTTAGAACCACCAAGTCAAATGCTGCACCTGCGTATTCACCCTCACCAATCAGCTCGATAAAGCCTTCCTTATCCTGACGGAACTTAAAGCCAGGGAAGGCTATGCGCAAGGCTTCGTCAAGTAAGTCAATGCCGCTACGACCGGCACCGCCTAAACCAAAGCCTTGGTTCATATCGAAAGGCGCAGCATATTTGATGCGCCCTGATAGGTCGCCAAACAGGTCTTCTGGATTTACTTTAAGTGTGGGGAAAGGTAGGGTGCCATCAGAGGCAAAGTCATCAGCAAAGGAGAACTCGCCCGTTGTTGGGTCCATCTTGATACCTGTTGGCAGCAAGTCTTTTACCATAGCGATCTCATCTGCAGAAATGCCATCATTCTTGAGAGTTAACATATTACCCAGCATATCTAGCATGTCTCTCGGATGTTTGTCACGCAATTCCCGCAAAGCCTGCGGCTGCAATTTTTTGAACTTATCTGGCGTCATGTCATGAACAACACGCGGTGGCAAGCCAGCTAGATTATCTGCGTTCAATCCACCTAAAGCTTCACCAGGTAACAAGGCAAAATCTTCTTCTTCCATGCCTTCCAGACAGTTTTCACCTAACTTACTCATGAAATTGCTACCCATTTTTGCAAAAATGGAAGGGGGCAGTTGCTCGCAATCTTCCTCATCTAATCCTTCAAGTGCATTGGCTGGCAAGTTAAAGAATACCTCGGCATCCACACTACCCCATACGTCGTCAGGTAGATTACGTACTTGGTTCCGGTTCATTGCTTGCAACGCATCAGGTTTTAATTGATTAAATTGGAAAGCCGTCAATCCAGCAAAAGCTTGTCTAGGCATCTGTTGCACTTGCGCTGGTTTGAAACTCTGAAATACTTCAGGCGCAAAATGGAAAAACTCTTCGCCATTCATCTGTCCAAATACTTCAGGAGGTAATTGCTCAACTTGTGTGCTGTTCATATGACCATAGGCATCATCACGGAATTCTTGAAAAGCTTCCGGCTGCATTTGGGCAAAAAATTCCTTTGGTAAACGTCCCATTTCATCTTCACTATCAATCAGAGCCAGTTGCTCAGGCCGGTAGTTGCTTACATCAAAATTGTCCATTGTAAAGTCATTTTGACAAATTTGACGACCCGCAACAGTGGTGATACACAATTGACCATCGGCGTTGCAACTCATATTTTTAGTGGGATCAGGGACACAGGTCACTGCATATTCCTGTTGATGCTGTGCATTGCATAATAAGCCACTGACAGGATTATGGATACAGGAAGGCGGAATGCTATTGCAGAAAATCCCTTCGTTGGGTCTTTCCTCGCATAAAGGTTTTCCCTTAAGCGAGCAGAATAAACCACGAGTTGGGTCTTCTTTACAACTGCCGCAAACAATGCCGCGTGCCGCATCAGGGAAGCAGATTTGTCCACCAAAGTCGTCGCAGAACAGATTAAGTTCTGGATTTTCAATGCAAATGCCAGGGATGCTGGTGCATTTAGCCGGCTGATTCATCGCAGCCGCGGGGATGCAAATCTGTTTGCCCTCTTTACAGAACACGCCATCCAAAGGATTTTCACGGCAACCGCTAACAGTGCTGATTGGTGTAGTGCCACCGGTTGGCGTGCCAGTGGTTGGGGGTTGCGTAGTGCCACCGGTTGGCGTACCAGTGGTTGGAGGTTGTGTAGTGCCACCGGTTGGCGTACCAGTGGTTGGAGGTTGTGTAGTGCCACCGGTTGGCGTACCAGTGGTTGGAGGTTGTGTAGTGCCACCCGTTGGCGTACCAGTGGTTGGAGGTTGTGTAGTGTCACCGGTTGGCGTACCAGTGATTGGGGGTTGCGTAGCGCCACCCGTTGGCGTACCAGTGATTGGGGGTTGCGTAGTGTCACCCGTTGGCGTACCAGTGATTGGGGGTTGCGTAGTGCCACCCGTTGGCGTACCAGTGATTGGGGGTTGTATAGTGTCTGCTAAAACGCTTTGCACCCCACCTGCCAGTAGCCAAAAGCTACCCGCAAGCGCCAGCCGCTTAAGCTGTTGATGTGATTTAAGTCTCACAGTTTTCTCCTTAAAAATTAAATGGGTGTATCAAAGTAAGCGACTTTAGGCATCTTCACCTGTTGAATCAATGCAGCGCGTTGCTGGTGCAAGGCTACATTACTCGGGTCAGTCGCAATTAACCCAGAGAGGGCACTAATGGCATCATACCAGATACCATGACGAGCATAGACATTGTAATGCTGATCGGCAGGCGAATGCGCTAAGTCAGCCGTTAAGGCTTCAGAAACAGGCAGATAGCGTATTGTGCCACTGGCGACTAAATCGCTGGAGCGTTGTTTGGGGTCTAGCACAATACTCACAAACCACTCGTATTCCACGCCCGTCTGTAATTGAACGCTGTAATCCGCTAGGCTAAGGCTGTGCATTCCCGCTTGCCAACCGTCTGGTGGTGGAGAAAGGGTTAGTTCCAACAGGGGTTCAATTTGTTCTGGCGCATTGACGGCAAACTCTAATGTACCTTCCCAGGCAGAAGACACATACCAGTATAAATGCGGTGCTGCTTGCGTGGTGAGTCCCACATGCAAGGGGGCTAAAGGGGCAATTAAGGCGGGAATTGTCAGCATTTCTTGCGTTCCACCTCTTTCTCCACGCGATACGCCTCTGGAAACACCTCGTGATACGCCCCTAGATACACCTCTGGACACGCCACGAGAAACACCACGAGAGACGCCTCTGGTAATGCCACGAGAAACACCCCGTGAAACCCCTCTGGAAACACTGCCGGCGCTTTCATCGTTTACCAAACCCGCTTCCCGGCGGCGCACAGGTCCATCGGCAACAGGGTCATGATAAAGAGGCTGCACAGCGGTGGTGGAGGGGGCAGAAAGGGTTTCTGCGCCCGCCGTGTTGAACGAAAGAATACCTAACAAGGCGCTACATAAACAAACCGCTGGCAGGGAAACAGCAGGTAAATAAAGTGATTTCATTGTCCTCTCCTTCGTTGAATTGGGGCTTTAGACTAACAGGCAATCATTAGGCTAAATACTCAATAAAAAACCACAGACCAAAGGGTATCAAGCGTACATCTCTCTAACAGCAAAACAACTTTTCATAAGTTTTTGCATTCTTAAAACAAACAATACTGGATTCTATTTTTACATAAAATTCCATTTTATAACTGAGAAAATAGTGGCAGTAGCCATTTATTGAAATCTGCAACTGGCTGGCAATTCTTCAACAACAGCTACTCATAGTGCCTGTGCGTTTGAGTCTCTATAGTTGATCAAAGTGTTTAATAATACTTGCAGACAAGGGATAAATGGACAGTGGGGCGGGATAAAAAGCCAAAAATAGATTTTACCGAAGGCTATTTCTTTGCTCCTGTGCGCAGGTTTAAGGTCACGGATAAACTCAGGCTTAAGAAGCTTCCAAGGCTAAGCACAATCTATGCTCAAGCCCGCAACCCCGTCAGGTATAGGGTGGAGATTGCATTGATTCCAATAATAAATCTGCCAAAAACTGCGAGATTTTAGAAATCGGGCAGGTCTTTGGGCATTTTAAATATCGGGATTTTAGAGTTGCTGTAGGTCTGCCGTGAGGCTTTGTAAGAGGTCGGTTAAGTGAAAGTTGCCGAGATGATCGAGCACCAGCAACGCGGCGCTGAAATCTTGGCTGCGGGTATAGTCGTTGAGGGTGATCAGGGTGCGTAACCCGGCGGCGGTGGCAGACAGTAAACCGTTTTCTGAGTCTTCAATGGCTAGGCAATCGTCGGCGTTTAAGGCGAGTTTTTGCAGTACATAGTGGTAGATGTCAGGGGCGGGTTTTTTGGCGGGCACTAGGTCGCCGGCGGCGATGACGGCAAACCAGCCGATGCTTTCGGCGGAAAGGCTATGGCGCAGCAAGCCAGTCACGTTGTCGAGCGTGGTGGTGGTGGCGATGGCGAGTTGGATACCAGCGGCGCGGGCTTCGCGTAGTAGGCGTTCAACGCCAGGACGTAGGGGGATTTTGCCGCTTGCCAGTAGGTCGCCGTAGTGACGGGTTTTGGCTTGGTGTAGTTGGGCAATAAAGGCGTTTAGGTCGGCGGGTAGAGTGGCGCTGGGGCGGTATTTGTCTAGGTAGTAGCGGATGCGTTCTTTGCCGCCAGTGACGCTGAGGAGGTCGGCGTAAAGCTCGACTGACCAGTGCCAATCGAGCTGAAAATCAGCAAAAGCGGCGTTAAAGGCGGGGCGGTGTCCGTCGCGTTCGGTGTCGGCGAGGGTGCCGTCTACGTCGAAAATCAGGGCTTTTAGGGGCATGTGTTGCTCGGCGGGGCGAGGGCGCACCGGAGAAACAAGGTGCGCTGGGGTAGAAAGTGGCGGCTTATACCAGTTGTAAACTCAGAATGCCTTCCATTTTTTCTGCGGTTTCGGACTTACCTGTGCGGCTGTCACCAATCAGCGCAACGGTGACGCTGACTTGGCTGATCCGTCCGCCGAGTTGTTCGCGTTTGACGGCGGCGCGTTTTTTTATTAAGCCAATGAGGTCTTCGGCGAGGCGCACGGGACCTTCTTGCTCGATGCGCTCTCGGCTACTGTAACCGCAGCGGGCGATGTCTTCGTCGCTGTTGTCTTGGTAAACGCCTGCCATGAGTTGGCTATAGGCAACGCCAATCACCATTTCGTCGCGGGCAATGAGGTTTTTGACTTCGCTGATGAAACGCGCTTCGTTGACTTGGAATTGTTCGTATAACCCTGGATGTAGCACTTTGCCTTGGGCGTCGCGCAGTAGCGGAAAGGGGTTTGCCCAATAGCTACTTTCTTTGCTGCCGCGATGGGTTTGGGTGCTGCCAGCGGCGACGCGCTCACCTAAGCGGAAGTTTTCGATAGCTTCGTCTACGCTCATGTCTACTTTGATGGTACAGGCGCCATCTTCTAGCAAGGTGAAGTTATTCATATAGAGCAACACATCCAGCACGTCAGCTTGGGCAACTTCTTCGGCTTCGGTGACCGGCACTATTTGCCGCGCATTAGAACCAAAAGCTTGATTATAGCCAACTTCGCGTCCGTGCATGGAGAGTTTGGCTTGTTCGCTAAAGCCGTCTAAGCAAGCAAAAGCACCGGTTTCTGTACCGTAAAACTGCGGGCGTAGTTGCCCATCAGTTCCGCCTTGCAGAGCGACCCGTCCCATGTCGTCGGCTTTGATCAGCATGTCGGCAATGTAGGGGTCGCCGGTTTCTTCGCCAAAGCGCATGACATAGCGAGTGCAGCCGCAGTGCAGGGGCATTTCGCCGTTACGAATAGCGAGTACGTTGTGCAGCGTGAGTATGGGTTTTTTCGCGTAGCCGAAGTATTTAAGTGGATCGCGGTTAGGCACACAACCGACTAAAACCTGGTGTACTTCGTCCCAGTAGTAGCCTAAGTCGTTGTCTTGGGCGTTGGGATCGCCAAAGAAAAAGACTCCATCAGGGCAGCGACCTTTTTGGATGTCTGCAATATTGGCAAAGGGGAAGAGGTTCAGCAGCCCTGGCTCCATTTCAATGCAGCCGCGTGATTTGTGAATGTACGCCACAATCAGCCAAGCGCCGACCTGTAGCGCAACAGAAACCCATTCTTCCGGCACGAAGCTGTCGGGATGAAAAGGATTATGCGGCAATTCGTAAAAGGGTAAGGCGCGTTTATTGGAAGGCGTATTGTAATTGACGCCGGTTTGAATGTCGGCAGCGACGGTTAAAGGCACATAAGCCAGGTTGACATAATCGGCGGGCAAATTGAGGTAATGCCCAGAAATTTCTCCGGCAGTGACGTTGGGCAGCACGCTTAAACCCTGAGTGCGGCGCACACCAATATCCAAGCCGACTTTGTGCAGTAACGCACGGCGGGTTTCCAGGATCAGTTTGGATAAAAGCTGGGCTTTGCGCGTGACTTTTTCTTTCACTGTGTCGGGGGTTTCTTCGTCGTCGGTGGCAACAACTGTGTTGTGCAAGCGTACTAAACGCGAATAGGCACGACCTCGGTAATGGTGAAAAGCGCCGTCAAGAAAGCGCACCAGATCGCGGTTGCGTTCTTGCTGTTCTTTGCTGGCGATGAGTTTGTTATCCAATATCGCCACTACTTCGCGGGGCTCGATGTTTTTAATAAAACCGATGCGCGGTTGGGCTTCGTGTTGGCGACTGGCAGGCATTGATTGCAAATGCTCAATGAATTCGCGCTTGTAGATTTTCAGATAGCGTGCAAATGCCAGGCTTTTTACCAATTGGTCTGGAGTGTTACAACCGTCGCGGATTTCAAGAATTTCTTCCATTATTAGGTAGGCTCGTGAGGGTTTATAAATCAGGTTAATACTGAGGCGCTATTTTACGAAAATGTGGCGCGTCTAAAAGGAGTATTTTTTTTGATAGACGCATAAAAACTATCTTGATAATGCGGCTGGATAACTGAAAGCACCGGATCAAGCCAGGTGCTAGTGTTAAGGAACCTTCACCAGCGCATCTGCTTGCGCCCGCACTGCGTCGGGGTTTTCCAGTGTGGAATACAAAAAATAGCCGTTGCGCCCTTGGGCTTTGATGCGATACATGGCGATGTCGGCGTTTTTCAATAGGTTGGTAATGTCGTCGCCATCGTTTGGATAGATGACTATGCCGATAGAACCGGAGATTTTGACTTTGCCTTGGGGTAACTGAAAAGGGGTGTTGAGCTTTTCTAAAATTTTACTGGCGATTTCTACCGCCAGGCTGTCTGATTCTAGCAGGGGTAAAACGACGGTAAATTCATCGCCGCCCATGCGTGCCACTGTATCACTTTTGCGCACTGAACCACTGAGGCGCTTGGTGGCGGCTTTCAATAATTCATCGCCGGCGTCGTGTCCTAGAGTGTCATTGACTTCTTTGAAATGATCCAGGTCAATAAACATTAATCCCACTTTTTGCCGCTCGGTTCGTGCTTGTTCCAGAGCTTGTTCTAAACGCCGGTGGAATAGGTTGCGGTTGGGTAATTTGGTCAGCGCATCATAATTGGCTTGCCGCCAAATTTGTTTTTCGTAATTTTTGCGTTTGGTGATGTCGCTTAACAGCGCGACATATTGGACAACCTGTCCATCGGCATTTTGCACTGCATTAATGGATAACCAGCCAGGGTAAAGATCGCCAGTGGCGCGTTGATTCCAGATTTCGCCTTGCCATTGTCCCTTGCTGGTCAGTTGTTTCCACAGCGCATCATAAGCGCCGTGCTTGGGCGAACCGAGCATGGCTAAGGGTTGCCCGATGCTGTGCTCTTTGCTGTAACCCGTGATGGTCTTAAATGCGGGATTCACTGATTGCAAATGGGCATCCAGGTCAATGACCATGATAGCCTCGGCAGTGTTTTCAAACACCGCAGCCGTGACCAGCAATTCGTTATAGGCTTCAAGCAAGTCGGCTTTGCGCTCGTCTGCGGCGCGTTTTAAATCGAGGTGATAATTGCGAATGCGGTTTTGCGTCTCGCGCACTTCGGTAATATCCGTGTGGATGAGGTAAAAACTGACCACATTGCCCTGTGCATCGCGCTTGTAATGCCATTCAGAGCGCACATCCACCAATCGCCCGTTAGGGTGTTTTAAGCTGCTGTAATAAAGCTCCGGTTGCTCCGGTTGCTCGGCAATCAGCTGATCCATGTAAGTGCGTAAGCGCAGACGTTCTTCGCTGGAATCTAATAGATTGATGAGTTCACGCCCTAATAGGGCTTCTATGGGTAAACCGCGAATCTTCTGCGCGGCTTGATTAGAAAACACCAGTGTACCGCCGATCTCTACTTCTTCTAACCCGTAGGGCAAATGTTCTAGTAAAGTGAAATACTTATGTTCGCGCACCTGAATAATTTTGCGTTCTTCTTGAAGTTTGCGTAACTTTTTGCGTGAACTGGTGTGTAGCAGCAACATCATCAGCACCAGCAGAATTAAAGCCGAACCTGCCGCCAGCAATGCTGCTCGTTGTTTAACTTCTTCATTATCTTTATTATCAATAGCTTGTAGCGGCTTTCCAGTGAGCCAGCGGTTTTGCGCTTGATACAACACAGAGGTGGGATCAATTTTCCAGTGACTCAGGAGTTTATCGAAGGTGCGTAGCCTTTCGGCTTGTTGTGGGGTGGCGGCTATATGTAAATAACTTGGCTCAAACACAATAGCAGTACGTCGTAGCGGATAATCACCTGCATACAGATGTCCAAACAGGCTGTCTACCAGGGCTGCGTCCGCATGACCTTCGGCAACTGCGGCAAAAACGCTGGGCGAATCAGGGTAAAACTTAAATTCGCAGGCTAAGCGAAACAGCTCACATTGGCGGGTAAAGGCTTCGGTAATCGGCGAATCCTGTTTGGCTGCTAACACCTTGTCTGATATATCAAACAGGGTTTGGATGCGATTATCCTGCTTAGCGGCGTACACTTCGCCCCACACAGTCAACACAGATTCGCTGGAAAAATGCCAATTCCCCGCCGAATTTGCCGCAAAAGGTAGCCCCATCAGCAGGTCTAATCGCCCTTCGCGTAGCCTTTGTTCGATTTGTTCGCGCTCTTCCAATACATAATCAAATTTCCAACCGGCGGCTTTTTCCAAGCCTCTGAGCAATTCTGCATAAAAGCCCTGTAGGAAACCCTCATTATCCTTAAATAACAAAGGCTTTTGTTCAAAAACCCCGATTTTGAGCAAAGCTTTCTCAGGGGCTGGAATGGTCTCAGTCGCTGCTAAAGGTTGCGTAAGAATGCTACACAGTATCAGGAAAAAAGGCAGACATAGCAGATGGTTTAAGGGTTTCATGCTCATCCCGCTCAAGTGAAGGGTTACCCACGCACCGGAATAATGCCTCGGCAAAGGCTAGGTTGTTTAGCACAAGATGACAGACAAACCAGCATATAGCTATTGTCTGTGCCACAAGCAGAAGTAAAAGCATTATACTAGATAGCTCTTGAAATAAGGCAGATTGTTTCAACGCCCCCATGCTACGCGCTACAAGGCGTGGCGGCGCTTGATGCTCTGTCGCCAACCTTAAACTGACTCACTCATGATGCTTACGCCAGCCACTTCTTATACCATTGATATTATTCTAAATGCTTTGCACAGCGACGCCGCACAGGTGCAACGCTGCCTACAGGCGTTGCAAGCGCACACGCCAGGTTATATCCGGCTGCTGCTGTGTCACGCGACTGAGTCAGCCCCGCCGCTTGCCCCTGCACCGCCTGGTTGGACTGTGCATCTGTTGCCAGTAGCGCAAAGCTCGCAGGCGCTGACTCAAGCCCTGTCTCTGGCGCAACAACCCTGGTTAGTGTATTTGCACGCAGATTTACTGGTGACACCCGACTGGCTGGCGAATTTACTGGATTGCGCCAAAGCCGATGAGCACATCGCCTTTGTCGGCGCCTGGGGCAATCGGCTGGGCGCACAATCGCTTAATTCACCCGAAAACCCGCATTTACCGCTGGATTTTATCCCCGCGCAAATGGCTTGGCGAATGCAGCGCAGCCAACCGCACCTACAGCCGCGCTTGCCGTGGCTACATCCAGACGCCCTACTCATACGCCGTAGCCTTATCCTTGCCTTCCCGCCCGACGCCCAGTTAGCCACACCTGCGCAGCAATTGCGCGACTGTCAGCAACGTGCGGCGCAATCTGGCTGGCAAGCGCGTTTAGCAGATGCCGCTTATGTCTATCGCACCGCGCCAGAAGCCGAACCCCTGAGTTACCAAGCCGCCGAAATGCAGCAAGAGTGTACTGATAATCGCGTCTTAGCCGCCTTACGCCGTCATCATCAAAACCTGCTGCGGCGTTGGCATCGGGTGTCTTTAGGAGATTACTACTGGCACGAGCGGCGCGTGCTGATTGTGCTGCCGCTGCACGAAAGCAGCGGCGGTACGCATGTGCTGGTGTCCGAAGCCAGCGCCATGCGGCGCATGAAAGTCGAGGTAGAATTTCTGAATTTTCATGCCTATCGCGCCGGTTGGGAAGCCAGCTATCCCCACCTTGAAGTACCAACCCGCTACGTTTCAGGACCTGAGGCAGTGGTTGCCGCTTGCGCTGGGTTTGATGCCGTCATCGCCACCGCCTATTTCACCGTAGACTGGTTGCTGCCGCTTAAAGACATGCCGCAGGCGCCGCGTCTTGGCTACTATGTGCAAGATTTTGAACCCTATTTTTTCATCGAAAAAATCACTGCCAAGCTCCCTGGCTTCTGGCGCTCTGCCTGGATACGCCGCCGCATTGCTGGCTGGTTTTTTCGTCGCCACGCTGAATTTCGCCGCGCTTGGCTGTCTTACCTGCCGTTTCCCAACATGCAGCTTTTCACCAAAACGCCTTGGAATCAACACGAAATCAAAGTGCAAACCGGACACGACAGTCTACTGATCGGACCCAGCTACCAAAGCGATCTGTTCCTACCGCGCACGCCCCACACCGACGACGGGCGCGTGCGCATTGTCGCCATGATCCGCCCCTCCACCCTACGCCGCAGTCCGCTGCTCACCATGCGCGTCTTGCGGCGCATCCAACACCAATACGGTGGGCGTGTAGACATCAGCATTTTTGGCGCATTGCCAGACGATCCTGCATTTCTCGCCCTGCCGCGTGATTTCGTGTTTCAGCGTCACGCGCACTTGCCTTCCCCGCATGTGGCGGACGTATTGAGTTGGGCGGATATTTTCGTGGATTTCTCGCAATTTCAAGCGATGGGCTTGACCGGCTTAGAAGCAATGGCGTGCGGTGCGGCAGTGATTTTGCCGCAAACCGGCGGCGCGGACACCTTTGCCCAACACGGCAAAAACGCCTTAGTGATCAATAGCCACAGCGAAAGCGCCTGCGTTGCCGCCTTGCGCCAATTGATAGAAGACCCCGCTTTGCGGCGTCAATTAGCCACGCAAGCGCAACAAGATGTTCTGCAGTACAGTCCCGAAGCCGCTGCATTTCGCGTTTTGGATGGCTTGTTTGGGCATGAATTGGAGAGTTGGTAGTGGATTAATGAAAATGATCGTAAAGTATTAAAAATCTGCCCTAAAATCAAATAGGGAGACTAAAATGAATTGTCCTGAATGCGGTCAGGTATCTATTAGACTTGTTGCGACCAATAAAATCAATGCGTTAAATTAAAACAAATATGGCGTTAAATCATAAGGCACTGTTTTTAATAGTTTGATAGTTGCAAGAAGTCTATTGTAAAAAATGGCTTTACACCTGCGGATAAACAAAAATACAAATGTGGCGAGTGCAGCCCTGTTAAGGTGGTTCAATTGCACTAAGAAAGTAATAGTGCTGTAGAAACATGAGGCTTGCCTTTG
>DYPD01000067.1 GCA_020720115.1 Thiomargarita sp.
GTGTCAAAAACTTACCAAAATTATACTAATTTTTTATATTGCAACAAGTCTAATAACTTCTTTTGCAATTAGGTAGTCCTAAACAGGTAGTGCTATTTCATCTCAATAGCTACATATAGTCGGATTACTGAATCTTTAAAATAAAAGATATATAAAATCATATGCTTAATAATTATAAAAATATAATTATTGAGTAATCCTACTATATCTACGTTTAAAAAGCACTGACAGTAAAGAAGGACTTTAATTCACCATTGCCTATGAGAGAAAAAAACAGAAATGGACGCGGTAACTAAGGCAACCCTGAAACGGGAAATTGACCATCTGGACGACAGCTATCTCGAACTGGTCTATAACATTCTGCGCCAGTTTCAGCGCCACGCTTTGATAAGTCCGGCGACCGAAGCGGAGCGCGACCCGTTACGGCATTCGCAGGCAATTGATTATGCCATGAATGAGGACTTGCATGATGTCAGGCCATTTGCCGACGTCGCCGACGCTGGTGTGTATGTGAGCGAATTGCGCCGCCGTCAGTGGCGGGGAATGGGGCATGGCTGACAGTTTCTTTTGTGATACCAGCCTGATTATAGACCTTATCAATGGACGCAATGACGTCTTGAAGCGTCTGGCTGGGCAAGCGTCCGTGCTGTTCGTCAATTCGATTGTGGAAATGGAATTGTTGCAGGGGGCGCACGATAAGCAGGAACTGCGCAAAATCGAATAAGAATTGAGCTTGTTTCGCCGTCTGGAGTTGCAACAAGCGGTATTCGACTTGGCAACCGATTGGGTCAGGCATTATACGCTGCCTCATGGCTTGCTGTTGCCTGACTCCATCATTGCCGCCAGCGCCTATTTCTACCGCCTGCCGTTGTTGACCTATAACCGCAAGGATTTCCGCTATTTGCCGGAAATCATGTTGCCGGAACTCGATTCCTTGCTTTCGTGATGATGGAAAACCGCTTCGTTCCACTCAAAATAGGAAATCCAACCCACTTTCCCAAAGCACCCCTGCCCAGTGGGGCTGTCAAGCGCGGAAACTGGTGCCGGTTTTGTGTCTCAAAATCCAAGTTCAGCCCGTTGTGGCGGCTGGAAGCGGTTTTCTTGTACTGAGCTTGTCGAAAGTATGCGGCAAGAAGTGGGGGGATGAAAAACACGGGTTTCGTGCAAACGACAATCGTTATCCGGCAGTCCAGCAAAGGGTTGTTTTGCCAGGACAGCCGCTGGTCGTACTCTGTCTCTGACTGGGTGAGGTACTCTTCCGTAGCTGGTGTGCGGCTGCCAGGGCGATTTTGTTCGTTCGGGTCTTTGGGGAGAGAAAAACCAGACCTTGCGGTGGTGCAAAATCCGCAAGGTCTTGAGAAGACATCAGGGTCCAGTTACAAATTCAGTAGCAAACGTCCATTGACTTGCTCAATGACGAAGGTATGCGCACAGCCTACGTCTGGTGCCTGCGCCTGACCGCTGTTGAGATCGATTTTCCAATTATGCAGTGGGCAGACTACGGTTGTGCCGCTGACCATGCCTTGCGACAGTGGACCGCCTTTGTGTGGGCAGGTGTCATGCACTGCAAACACTTGATCGTCGCGGGTGCGAAACACGGCAATGCGTCCCTTCTCGGTTTGTACTACCCGTGCGCCCAAGCGCGGGATGTCGTTCAAAACACCAATATCTAACCGGCTCATTACGCAACCTCCAGGGTTTGCAAAGGTGAAAATTCATGCGCCGCGACGCCTTGGCTGGCGCGTTGCGCCCAGGGATCGTCTTGGGCGTATTGTTGTGAAGCCAGGAATCGCTCGTGCAAAGTTTTACGTCCGGCTTCGTCTTCAACGATGTGCTGCTTGACGAACTCCAAGCCGACGCGCTCGATCCAGGGCGCGGTGCGTTCCAGGTATTTGGCTTGTTCGCGGTATAACTGCATGAATGCGCCGCAGTATTCCAGCACTTCTGCTTGCGTTTTGACCTTGCACAGCAAGTCGGTGACGCGGACTTTGATGCCGCCGTTGCCGCCGACGTGCAGTTCCCAGCCGGAATCTACCGCTACTACGCCGAAATCTTTAATGGTCGCTTCGGCGCAATTGCGCGGACAGCCGGACACTGCCATTTTGAATTTGTGTGGTGTCCATGAACCCCAAGTCATTTTTTCTAGTTTGACACCCATGCCAGTCGAGTCTTGGGTGCCGAAGCGGCACCAGTTCGATCCGGCGCAGGTTTTCACTGTGCGCAGGGCTTTGCCGTAAGCATGACCGGAAACCATGCCGGCGGCGTTCAAATCTGCCCACACCGCTGGTAAATCTTCTTTTTTCACCCCGAACAAATCAATACGCTGACCACCGGTGATTTTGACTTCAGGAATTTTAAACTTGTCTACTACATCTGCGATAGCACGCAGTTCTTTGGGATTGGTCAGTCCGCCCCACATGCGCGGGACGACGGAATAGGTGCCGTCTTTCTGGATGTTGGCATGAACACGCTCATTGATGAAGCGCGATTGCGGATCGTCTTTGACTTTGTCTGGCCAAGTGGCGATGAGGTAGTAATTCAACGCCGGGCGGCAGGATGCACAGCCGTCGGGATTTTTCCAATTCAGTGATTGTATTACGGCGGCAACGCTGGTGAGATGCTGATCTTTAATTGCCCGCTGCACTTGTTCATGGGTATGCTCAGTACAGCCGCACAATGGCTTGTCTTTAGGCGTTGGCGAATAGTTGCCGACGGTCGAGGCGAGAATTTGTTCCACTAAACCCGTACAAGAACCGCAGGAACTCGATGCCTTGGTGTGGGCGCGCACTTCTTCTAAGGTAAACAAGCCTTTGTCGGTAATGGCTTTGATAATGTCGCCTTTACAGACACCGTTACAGCCGCACACCTCGGCATCATTAGACAGCACCGCAATGCGGCTGTCGCCGTGCCCAGCGTTGCCTAGGTGTGCCTGACCGAACAGCAAATGATCGCGCAGCGCGGAAATATCGGTGCCGTCACGCATCAGGTCGAAATACCAGGAGCCGTCCACCGTATCGCCGTACAGCACCGCACCTTCGATGTGGTTGTTTTTGATCACCAGTTTTTTGTAGATACCAGCGGCGGGGTCTTGAAAGATGATTTCTTCACAGCCTTCGCCGCCGTTGAAATTACCCGCGGAGAACAAATCCACGCCGGTGACTTTGAGTTTGGTGGCGACTTGTGAGCCTTTGTAGCTGGCGAAGCCGTAACCAGCGAGATGGTTGGCGCAGACTTTGGCTTGCTCAAACAGCGGCGCGACCAAGCCGTAAGTGGTGCCGCGATGCTGTACGCATTCGCCGACGGCGTAAATGCGCGGATCGTAGGTCTGTAGGGTGTCATTCACGACCAGACCGCGCTCGCAGTGCAACCCGGCACTTTTGGCTAACTCGAAATTGGGGCGGATACCCACCGCCATGACGACTAAATCCGCCGGAATTTCCAGCCCGCTTTTGAAACGCACACCCCTGACTTTGACTTGCTCTGAGCTTGTCAAAGGCGTGGTGCTGAGAATCGCTTCGGTCTGTGCTGCCATCAGGAAATTCAAACCGCGCTGTTCGAGAAAACGTTTGAGCAACGCCGCTGCTGGTTTGTCTAACTGGCGCTCTAACAGGGAATCCATCAAATGCACTACCGTTACGTCCATACCCTGTTTGAGCAGCCCGTTGGCGGCTTCCAGACCGAGCAGACCGCCGCCGATGACCACCGCGTGCTTGCCGGTTTTACTGGTTGCCAACATGGTTTCTACATCGGCAATGTCACGAAAGCCGATGACGCCTGGCAAATGATGCCCAGGCACCGGAATAATAAAGGGGGTAGAGCCGGTGGCGATGAGCAGGCGGTCATATTTCACTGCCGTGCCTTTGTCGCTGATGACTTGGCGTTTAACGCGGTCTATGGTGGTGATTTTTTCGCTGGTATAGAGGGTAATCCACTGATCTTTATACCATTGTGCATCGTTGAGGATGATGTCATCCACCCGTTTCTCGCCCGCCAAAACAGGCGATAGCATAATGCGGTTGTAATTGGGATGGGGTTCAGCACCAAATACCGTGATCTCGTATTTATCGGGTGCAACTTTGAGCAACTCTTCCAGGGTGCGCATACCTGCCATGCCGTTACCGATACAAATTAATTTTTCCATAGCGTTTCTCCAAAAAAATCAAGCAACTATCCGCAACTGAGGGCGTTCTGGCAGTGGTGTCACCACTGCATCAGGCTTTTTTGTGGCTGTGGCAGCCTCACCCGGACGCCGTTGGCGTTCATAGAGGAATTTCAGCACCTCGCCACGACAGTGGTTGTAATGCGGGTCTTCTGCCAATACCAAGCGGTCACGCGGGCGTGGCAGATTAACTTGTAAAATCTCGCCGATAGTCGCTGCGGGTCCGTTGGTCATCATCACAATCCGATCCGACAGCAGCACCGCTTCATCCACGTCGTGGGTAATCATGATCACGGTATTGCCCAGGTGGGCGTGAATTTCCATCACCGAATCCTGCAAATGGGCGCGGGTCAGTGCATCGAGTGCACCGAACGGCTCGTCCATCAACAACACTTTGGGCTGCATTGCCAGGGCGCGGGCAATGCCGACACGCTGTTTCATGCCGCCGGAAATCTCGTCTGGGCGCTTGTGCATGGCGTGATCCATATGTACCAGGGTCAGGTTATGCTCAATCCACTCTTTGATTTCGGCTTTGGTTTTCTTGCCTTTAAACAGGGTTTTGACCGCCAATTCGACATTCTGGTAGGCGGTCAGCCAGGGCAGTAGCGAGTGGTTTTGAAATACCACCGCCCGCTCTGGACCCGGTTCATCAACTTCCCGTCCGTCCAAAATCACGCCGCCAGTGGTGGCTTTGTACAAGCCCGCAACGATGTTCAACACGGTGGATTTGCCGCAGCCTGAGTGACCGATCAACGAAACAAATTCGCCTTTCTGGATTTTCAAGTTGACGTTTTCCAGTGCTTTGAATGCGCCTTTTGGGGTGGGAAATTCAATCGCAACCTGGGTTAATTCTAAATGAGTCATGGCTCTGTCCTTTTTGTTGTACTGATTATCTCAACGCGCTGCTTTTGTCCCACGACACCGCCCGTTGCAGGCTTAACATGCCGCGATCCAGGGCGAAGCCGATGAGACCGATAGCGATCACCGCTACCATGATGCGCCCCAGCGAGTTGGAGCTGCCGTTTTGAAACTCATCCCACACGAATTTGCCCAAGCCAGGATTTTGCGCCAGCATTTCCGCTGCGATCAGCACCATCCAAGCAATGCCCAGCGACAGGCGCAAACCGGTGAAAATCATTGGAATCGCCGATGGCAGCACGATTTTGCGCACATGGGTTAGCCAGCTTAGACGCAAGACTTTGCTGACGTTGAGCAAATCTTTATTGATGTTGGCGACGCCCACGCTGGTGTTGATCAGCGTCGGCCACAAACAGCACAGCAGCACGGTGATTGCGGAGGTTATAAAAGATTTTTCCAGCAGGGGATCATCGCTGACATAGAGCGCACTGACGAGAATGGTGACGATGGGCAGCCACGCCAGCGGTGAGACCTGTTTAAACAGTTGAATCAAAGGGTTAAGCGCTGAATACAGGGTGTGGCTGAGTCCCGCGACAATGCCAATAGGAATTGCAATCAAGGCAGCCAGCACAAAGCCAGTCATCACCGTGATTAAGCTGGTGAGCACTTGATCGAAAAAAGTAGGACGCCCGGTATAGGAGCGCGTTTTAACCTCAGCGCCGGGGTTTTCCGCCAGCATCTTGGCGTTGCGTTCCTGCTGGCGCTGATAAAACTCCGCCGCTTTGGTGCGCTCGGCTTGGTGTTCAGCCACCAGATTGAGAAACTGCTGTCCCACTTGCACCGGTCCTGGCATCACGCCGAGCGAGGTTTCAATGCGGGCGGCAATGACATGCCAGATCACCAGAAATACCGCGATGCCGATAAGCGGAACGCCGAAATTGCGTAGCAAGGCAGTAAAATTGTCGTAGAGAAATGAGGTCATGGGTTTGCTCCTTGTGGCTAAAACCAGGATATACGGGCTTGTCTCGTTCTCACGCTTTGCCTGGGAACGAGGGGGGTTCTCGCTCAAATTTTCTCGTCGCCCTTCAAACCAATCTTGAATTGCTCAAGATAGGCATTGGGTTTATTGCCATCAAAGGTGACACCGTCAATGAACTCAGCCTGCGGCGGGCGGATGCCAGTTTCCTTATCAAAATCAGGAAAATCACTGGCTTTCAGCTTGCCTTCGGTGATAAGTGCTTGCGCGGCGATGGCATAAATATCGGGACGATAGACTTTTTTTGCGGTTTCCATATACCAACTGTCCGGTTTGGCTTGTGCGATTTGTCCCCAGCGGCGCATCTGGGTCAAATACCAAATGGCATCAGAGTAGTAAGGATAGGTCGCGTTATAGCGAAAAAATACATTAAAGTCAGGTACTTCTCGCTGATCGCCCGGTTCATACTCGAAGGTTCCGGTCATGCTGTTGGCGATGACTTTTTCGTCCGCACCCACATAACTGGGTTTGGTGAGAATTTTCACCGCTTCTGTACGGTTCGCATTGTTGTTCTCGTCTAGCCAATGCCCAGCGCGAATCAACGCTTTGATCACGCGGACATGGGTGTTGGGGTTTTTATCTGCCCAGTCTTTGCTGACGCCGAACACCTTTTCCGGGTTGTTTTTCCAGATTTCATCATCGGTAATGACGGGAACGCCGATGCCTTTGAACACCGCTTGCTGGTTCCACGGCTCGCCCACGCAATAGCCGTTAATGGTGCCCGCTTCCATAGTGGAGGGCATTTGCGGCGGCGGTGTCACGGACAATAGCGCATCAGCCTGAAGCTGACCTGAAGTGTCGCCTTTAGCGGGCGCGTAATAGCCCGGATGAATCCCGCCTGCCGCCAGCCAGTAGCGCAGTTCATAGTTATGCGTGGACACAGGGAACACCATGCCCAGTTTGAACTGCTTGCTATCGGCTTTGAATTGCTCGATCACTGGCTTGAGCGCGTCGGCTTTAATCGGATGTACTGGCTTGCCGTCTTTATCTTTGGGCACATTCGCCTTCATCAGTTCCCACACTTCATTGGATACGGTGATGCCGTTGCCGTTCAAATCCATGCTGAAAGCGGTAATGATGTGCGCCTGCGTGCCAAAACCGATGGTTGCGCCCAGCGGTTGCCCTGCCAGCATATGCGCACCGTCCAGTTGCCCCGCAATCACCCCATCGAGCAGCACTTTCCAGTTCGCTTGCGCTTCGAGGGTGACATACAGCCCTTCGTCCTCGAAAAAGCCTTTTTCATAGGCAATCGCCAGCGGCGCCATATCGGTGAGTTTGATGAAACCGAGCTTTAGTTCTTCCTTCTCTGGCGCACCAATGCCCGCCCATGCCGCACTGCTGAGCAGAGTCAGGCTCACCACCGCAGTGTTTTTCAATAGATCGCGTCTCGAAATCATTTCATGTCTCCAAAATTATCAGGGTACGGAAAATAAAAAAGGCGTCACATCCAGAGAAATCTCCAGATGGACGCCTTTGTCCATAACAGCCGTACAAACCAGCCCCCGCCATGGGAAGCTGTTTGTCATAAAGTATATTAGAAGCAAACCTTGCGCCACGTCATTTATTCAATAGTAAACAACAGGTTACTATGATAGGCGGCGGCGTTAATGCACAAATTTGGTGCAACATTGCACCTTTGATGCTTAACGCTGCTTCATAACGAAGCCAAATAAATATCCTCGCGGTACACCCTAGCGGCAATAGCTTGACTCTCCAGGCTGTCTTCCAGTTGCTTCCAGCGTTGCATGTGACGCAGGAGGGTTTCAGCTTGGGTTGAGGTCGGGCGGTTGGTTTGGTCGCCGTAGAATAGGTGGAAATCAGGGAGGTGTTGCGCGGGTTTGCCAGGAGCGTACAGAATTTGGTCTTGTAGGGATAGGCGCACGATTTCTGGGGAAAGATCGAGATAATCGGGGCGGGCGATCAATTCCACCGCCTCGGCGCGGTGGCTGTCCAGCCATTGCGCTGCCGCACGCAGCGCACGCAACAGCGCCAGATGGGTGTGAGGATGTTGTTGCGCCCAGGCTTGAGTCACACCCAACACCTTTTCCGGGCTGTTTGGCGTGATGTCTTTACTGGTAATCAGGGTGTGCCCCAGTCCCTGCGCTACTGCGACATTGTTCCAGGGCGCACCGACACAAAAGCCGTCCAGCAAGCCAGCTTCCAGATGAGCGACCATTTGCGGCGGCGGCACGGTCATCAGTTGCACGTCACGATCTGGATCGATCCCGCCGGCAGCCAGCCAGGCACGCAGTTGGTAATTGTGTAGCGAAAAAGGAAACACGCTGGCAAAGGTCAGCAGCCTATCTTGTTGTGCCAGCAGCGGTTGCAAGCTTTGCGCACTGACCAGCGGCTTAGTCTGTGTGCCCGCGTTGCTGGTTTGTAAGCGTTCATACAGGGCGCGGCTGAGGGTGATTGCGTTGCCGTTTAAGCTTAACACCCAGGCGGTGAGCATGGGGGTTTGTACGCCACCCAAGCCGAGCGTAATAGCCAACGGCATGGACGACAGCATTTGCGCAGCATCCAGCACGCCTAAGATGACTTTGTCACGGATATTCGCCCACGAGGGTTCGCGTGACAGGGTAACGGTTAAGCCTTGCGCAGCGAAAAAGTGTTTTTCTAAAGCCACTACCAGCGGTGCACAGTCAGACAGCGCGACAAACCCGATATGCAAATGTGTTTTTTCCAGGGGCATGATATTTCGTTCCAAATCAGGCTAAAAGTTCTGCTGCATTGATGAGCTGTTCGGCGATGTCTACGATTTTTTTGTTTTTATTCATCGCCAGTTTACGCAAGGCGGTATAGGCTTCTTCTTCACTCATGCCTTTGTGTTGCATGAGTAATCCTTTGGCTTTGTCCACCAGTTTGCGCTCTGCCAGTTTGAGCTTGACATCCTGCAATTCCGTGCGCATCGCCTGGTATTCGCGGAAACGTGCCACTGCCACCTGCATGATGGCGTTGAGGCGCTTGTGACTAAAACCGTCAACTACATAGGCGCTGACACCCGCCCTGACCGCTGCTTGGATAATGTGGCTATCGTCGTCATCAGCCAACATAATGACCGGCTTAGGCTGTTCGCGGTGGATGATCGCTAGGTGCTCCAAAATGTCGCGGTCGGGCGAAGCCATATCAATCAAAATCACATCCACCGAAGTTGTTTGTAATTCCAGCAACAGGCGTGACCCGCCATTGAGGATTGCCACCACTTCAAACCCAGCGTCGCTCAAAGCTTGTTTAAGCAAGGCAGCACGCCCTCGGTTTTCATCCACCAACATGACTTTCATAATTGCGCTCTGCGTTAATGCCGTGTTTCTGCAATAAAGCCTTCAGTTCAGGAATGCAGGAGCCGCAATTAGTACCGGCTTTTAAGGCGGCACCGATAGCCTCTAGGCTGCACAACTGCTGTTCCAAAATAGCCCGTTGCAAGGTTTTTTGCCCTACATTAAAACACGAACACACAGTCGCGCCAGCGTCTTCAGTTTGGCTAACGGGTTTGCCCGTCAACAGACTCAGGCGTTCTTGTGCGTTGAGAACGGGTTGGCTAAACAACCCCGCCACACCCTCGCGTGGCGGCAAGCTTGGGTAGTCGGCGGCGATAAAGGCGCAGGCGTGCAACCGCCCGTTGCGTAGCACCGCACAGCGGTATTGGTGATTGGCGGAATCGCGGTATTCCAGCCAATCGCCGTCACCCAAAACAGTGTGCAGCCAGCTTCGCCAATCGTCTGGCAACTGTGTGCCAGCGATTTCGTAGCGTAGCGCGTGCGTACCAGGAATTTTGGTGAAAAACGGCACCTCCAGCGCCAGTTCCGCACGCGCCAACACAAAGCCCTGCCAGGCGGTTTGCCAGGCGCATACTTTAATCGGTGTGTGTTTGAATTCCGGCTGCCCAGACACAGGATCAGTGCTGGGATGAATCAATTCGCCGAGGTTCGCCTGGGCAGCGAATTGGCGGCTCCAGTGAAAGGGTGCGAAGGCTTCGCCGCGACGTTGACTGTCGTCAATCGTCACGCGCAACACCACTTCGCCCAATGTGCTCTGTACCAGCGCCAGTTGTTTATCCTGTATCCCCAAGCGCGACGCATCTTGCGGATGCAGCGACAAGCGTGGCTCACCGACGTGTGTGAGTAAACGAGCGGTTTTGCCCGTGCGGGTCATGGTATGCCATTGATCGCGCAGCCGTCCGGTGTTCAACACCAAATCATATTCGGCATCGGGCAAATGCTGTGGCGGGCGCGGTGAGGTGGCGATGAACTGCGCCTTACCGTTAGCGGTATAAAATCGTCCATCGGCAAAAAAACGCGGTTTTGCTGCGCCGTTGACATAGGGCCACTGTAGCGGCAACAGGGATTCGTACTCGCTCTCACTGAGCGCCTGCAAACCGCTGAGATCAAAATCGCGGCTACCCTGGTTTTCGTATGCTGACAGTGCCGCGTATTCGCGGAAAATCGCCGCTGGTGACGCATAATCGAACGCTTCAGCAAAACCCATGCGTTTGGCGACTTCGCTGACGATCCACCAATCTGCCCGCGCCTCGCCTGGAGTGGGCAGGAACGCTCGTTGGCGCGAAATACGTCGCTCGGAATTGGTCACAGTGCCAGATTTTTCGCCCCATGCCTGCGCCGGCAATTTGACATGAGCAAAGGCACTGGTATCGGTATTTGCCACGTTATCTGATACCACCACAAACTCGCAGGCAGCCAGCGCCGCTCTGACCGCACGGGCGTTGGGCAGACTGACCACCGGATTAGTTGCCATGATCCACAACGCCTTGACGCGCCCATGGCGTATCGCCTCAAACAAATCTACTGCTTTCAGCCCTGGTTTGTCGGCGATGGCAGGCGCGTTCCAGAAGCGTTTCACCCGCGCCACCTCGTCTGCCGCGAAATCCATGTGCGCCACCAATTGATTCGCCAGCGCACCGACCTCGCGTCCGCCCATAGCGTTAGGCTGACCGGTAACGGAAAAAGGTCCCATGCCCGGCTTGCCGATGCGCCCACTTGCCAAGTGACAATTGATAATGCTGTTGACCTTGTCCGTGCCACTGCTTGACTGGTTTACGCCTTGTGAATAAATGCTCAGGGTTTTTTCGGTAGCGGCGAACAAACGATAGAACTCAGCGACCTGCGCTTCTTCCAGGTCACAAGCCCGCGCCACCTGCGGAATGCCACCCGCACTGTCTCGCGCACCCGCCAACGCCGCGCCCAAGCCCTGGGTATGCGCCTCAATAAACTCAAAATCTAAGCGGTCATTGCGCCGCAGAAAATCCAGTAAACCATTGAACAACACCACGTCCGTTCCCGAACGCAAAGCCAAGTGAAGATCGGCGATGTCGCAAGTCGCAGTGCGACGCGGATCAATCACCACCACGCGCATCTTGCTGTTTTGCTGCTTTGCCGCCGCAATGCGTTGATACAGCACCGGATGACACCACGCCAGGTTAGTGCCGACCAATACCACTAAGTCTGCCAGTTCCAAATCCTCGTAACAGCCCGGCACAATGTCCGCGCCGAACGCCCGCTTGTGCCCCGCGACGCTGGAAGCCATACACAGACGCGAATT
This sequence comes from Thiomargarita sp., assembly GCA_020720115.1. Classification (GTDB taxonomy): domain Bacteria; phylum Pseudomonadota; class Gammaproteobacteria; order Beggiatoales; family Beggiatoaceae; genus BB31. The sequence goes on from DYPD01000067.1 coordinate 11,610, forward strand.
GGTGTCTATATTGGCACTGCCGATAAAGCCCTTCATCAGCTTATTGGCAACATAGTAATCCTCGGTCAGCAATTGCCCTGACACATAAAACGCCACCGCTTCCGCGCCGTGTTTGGCAATCACTTGCCCAAAGCCTTGAGCCACTGTGTCCAGCGCAGTGTCCCAATTGACCCTTTGACCGCGTATTTCTGGATACAACAAACGCCCTTCCAGATTGACGGTTTCCCCCAATGCCGCGCCTTTAGAGCAAATGCGCCCGAAATTCGCCGGATGCTGCTTATCACCTTGAACCTTGACCCCGCCGTTGGGCAAAACCGTCGCCCAAAGTCCGCAACCCGTGCCGCAATACGGGCAAGTAGTGGAAATCTTGTGTGCATCCATGAATAAAAGTCTCACTGGCAAAAACAAAAAAGGCGTCACGCTCAGGTGATATGCCTGAATGTGGACGCCTTTGTCCGCGTTACGACCTGCGTTGGTCGTGATTCTGAATACTGCGCTCACAGCAAAACTGATTCCAGATAGCAACAAATTGATTTTTCAAGGATTACAGGATTAGCTTAAGGTTCTGTCTGCTGCTTACCAGTGCAGATAGAGAGGGCTTGCACTTTTTTTGTGCGCTGCGTGAAGCAAAACCTTGCCCTGTAATTATATTATAACTACACTTAAAATCATGAATGACTTACGATTTGAATGGGATACGGCAAAAAATCGGCTAAATCAAAAAAAGCGCGGCGTGTCTTTTGAGGAAGCCCGAACGGTATTTTCTGACGAACGAGCGCGTTTGATTCCTGATCCCGATCATTCAGAAGGCGAAGAACGCTTCATTTTAATGGGTATGAGTGCGCAAGCGAGACTATTGTGATCGTTTGCCACTGTGAACGCAGTGCAGCAACCATTCGGATTATTTCAGCCCGTAAAGCGGATAAATTTGAACACAAACAATACGAGAGCTACCCTCATGCGCGATTCCTACGATTTTTCTAATTCAGTTAAAAATCCCTATGCTAAACACCTGAAAAAGCAGGTCACGATCCGTTTAGATGAAGACACCATTGCTTATTTTAAGCAAATGGCTGAAGACAAAGGCATCCCTTATCAAAGCCTGATTAATTTGTTCTTGCGTGACTGCGCGGCGAATCATCGGCAGTTAGAAACAAAGTGGATTTAGGGTGACCGTGCCGCGTTGTTCTCGTGCGAGTGCTCCGCGCCGCATGAGCAATTCCGCGCTCTGCGCGTCATAGGCGCAGAGCGCCCGTCGCTCGTGCCGCGTAGAACGCTGGCACGAGAAATGGTTTTTGCTTGTTTCTCTTTTTATCTCAATTAGTTACGCAATATTCCTGGATTTTTGTTCAGGAATCCTACACAAAGCTTTATTTATCAATAGGTTACGATGAAAAAATCACTTAAAAACCCGGAAAACAACCTATTTTCTACAGGTGATTTAGGGGGTTCCCCAAATAGCCCATCTCAGCCCTTTACCTTTGCGGCTCTGTTGGGTATGCTGTTTCAGACCGGTTAGCCGCTTAGGCTGTTTAATTAATGATGAATTATGAATTTAAGTTGTTTTCAAGCTAATTCACCATTCACCATTCACCGCTTAGGCTGTAGAAACGAAAAAGGGGTGTTATTCCTTGAAGGAATAACACCCCTTTTTTTTATCTCGTTTCCAAGCGCCGCTTCACGCCGCCGCTTAACTTAATGCCATTGAAGTGCTGCTTGGGAACGAGATAAGCTGTGTTTCGCCACTCAGTTAATGGCGGTGAGGCGATAACCTGGATGTGGATGCCTTTGTCTGCGTTTCACTTGCGGGCTACCTTTAACCTCTCTTCGATTGCTGATAACCTATCCTGTTTCAGTCTTTTCCTTATTGCTTGTTCACAGTTTGTTTGTTGCTGGTTTATGAATCCAACGGAATTTGAAATATTACAGACGCTTAACCACTGGTTGAACAGTGGATACCAGGCACATTTGTTTACTGTGTTGGAAACCTGGGGGGCTGCGCCGCGTCCGGTAGGGGCATTGCTGGCGATTCGCGCCGATGGCATTTTGGTCGGTTCTGTGTCTGGCGGATGCGTGGAGGAGGATTTGCGCTCTCGTGTGCTGGCGGGTGAGTTTGAGCAGCCTTCGACGCTGCAATACGGCGTGCAGAAGGCGGATGCTGAACGCTTTGGATTGCCTTGCGGTGGGATGCTGCATGTGTTGCAAGAGCCTGTCTGGAAAGCGGCGCACTGGTTGCCGGCGTTGCTTGCTTTGCAAGCGCGGCGTTTAATCGGACGCCAACTGGATGTGCATAGCGGGGCTGTGGAATGGTTTGTGGCTGAGCAAGAAAGCCCGCTACATTGGGATGGTCAGCGGGTGCGTCAGGTTTATGGTCCGGCTTGGCAGTTGTTGTTGATTGGTGCGGGACAAATGGCGCATTACTTGGCGCAGTTTGCTTTGGCGTTGAATTATCGCGTGATTATTTGTGATCCGCGTGCGCATTATGCGCAAAGCTGGGCGCTTGCTGCGTGCCAAGTGGATACGCAAATGCCGGATGATGCGGTGAATACTTATGTGCAAGATTATCGCAGTGCAGTCATGACCTTAAGCCATGATCCTAAATTGGATGACATGGCGCTGATGGTGGCGCTAGAATCACCGGCTTTTTATGTGGGCGCTTTGGGTTCGCGCCACAGCAGTGCGCAACGCCGTGTGCGTTTGGCTGAATTGGGTTTGTCGCCCTCGGCTATTGCGCGTTTACATGCGCCGCTGGGTTTTTCGGTTGGCAGTCGCACGCCACCAGAAATCGCTATAGCGGCACTCGCTGAATTAATTGCTGTGAAAAATCGTCTCGCGCAGGTTTAAGTGAAGCTTTTACCCGACCAGAAAAAAATCTCCCTGCATATTGCTTTTATTTTGCCTTTCATGGGTTTAATCCTGTTTAGTGCGGGTTTAACCAGCTATCTGTCGTTTCGCAATAGTCAGCAAGCAGTCAACGACATGACCCGTGCTTTGCGCGACGAAATCACTGCCCGCATTGAAGAACATTTGCAGCGTTATCTCAATGTGCCTTATTTGGTCAATCAATCGGTGTTTAATGCGCTGACTTTAGGCACGCTCGATCCGCAGCAGCCGCTTTTGATTGGGCGCAGTCTGTGTCAACAATTGCAATTATTTCCAGAGCTTAACAGCATCAGCCTTGCCAATGCGCAAGGCGGCACTATTAATGCGCAGCGCCAGGAAGACGGTCAGGTGCGTTTGCTGATGACGCAAGATTTTTTACCTGGCGAGAATCTGGTGTTCGCGCCCGATACACGACAAGGCTGCAAACCGTTAGAAACTTTGCCGACTTTTGATGCCCGCCAAGCGCTTTGGTTCCAGGAGGCGGTGGCTGCGCAAAAGCTGCGCTGGAGTCCGTTTTACTTGATTCCCTATTTGCCAGAGCCGGGTTTTTCTTTAAGCCAGCCGTTGTACGCAGACGTGCAGGCAAAAGACAAGCAACTCAAAGGCGTGGTCATGACCGAATTACGTTTGTCGCGCCTGAGTGATTTTATGCGTTCCCTCAATGTGGGCGCTTCTGGGCTTACTTTTATTATACAAAGCAATGGTTTATTGGTAGTGAGTTCAGAACCAGTGCAGCCTTTTTCGTTATCTCCTGATGGCAATTTGATGCAGCGGGAAGGCTTGACCAGCCGCGAACCCTTGATCCGCGCCACCGTGCAGTTTTTGCACCAAACCTATAGCGATTTACAGGCGATTAAAGAGCGTTTGCAATTGGATTTTCCCTGGCAGGGCGAATTGGAATTTTTGCAAGTCACGCCTTATCGGGATACTTTTGGGCTGGATTGGCTCATCGTGGTGGTGTTGCCGGAAGCAGATTTTATGTTGCCGGTGCGGGCAAATACGCGGCTGACATTTTGGTTATCACTGGGCAGTTTAGTGCTGGCGTTGTTATTAAGCTGGCAATTATCCCAAGCCATTATTCGCCCGATTCGGCACTTAAGTAAGGCGGCGGAAAAGCTGATGGCAGAAAAATGGCCGCTGTTTTTGCCGGATAGCCATATCAGCGAAATTCAGCAACTTTCCAATGCTTTTCAGCATATGTCCCAGCAATTGCGCACGGCTTTTATCACTCTTGAACACAAGGTAGATGAGCGCACCCAGGCATTAAAAAATTCGCTACAAGCCTTAGAACGCAGTGAGCGGGCGCTGTTGGAAAGTGAAGCCAAATACCATGCGCTAGTCGAACAAATCCCGGTCACGGTGTACGAAGCCCGCCTGGAAAACCGTAGTCAAATGCGCTACATCAGCCCACAGATTGAAAAGCTACTCGGCATCCCTACCGAGCATTGGCTACAGGATACCAATACCTGGATAAATAGCTTGCACAAAGAAGATCGCGGGCGGGTGCTGGCGGAATATCAAAACTATTTGACTTTTTTACGCCGTCTACCGATGCCGTCTGACGAGCCGTTTTCCAGCGAATACCGCATGGTGCGGCGAGATGGTGAAGAAATCTGGATTAGCGATTACAGCCTGCCCGTGTTTGATGAAAAAAACCAAAGTCTATTTTTGCGCGGCGTAATGCAAGACATCAGCGAACGCAAAAAAGTTGAAAAAGAATTGCTCAGCTATCGCAAGCACTTAGAATACTTGATTAAAGCCCGCACCAGTGCGCTGGAAGATGTGAATAAACAATTGAAAGCCGAAATCCTAGAACGCAAGCGCATGGAAATATTAGAGCGCGAATACATGGAAAAACTAGCGCACACTTCGCGTATCAGCATGTTAGGCGAAATGGCGGCACAAATTGCCCACCAGCTTAATCAACCGCTGGCTGCCATTGCCAGCTACAGCGTTGCCTGCAAATACCTGTTACAAAGCTTCGTCAGCAGCGATTTTGCCAAAACCTACCAAGAAAAAATTCAGACCACCTTAGAAAAAATCAATTACGAAGCCCAACATGCTGGGCAAATTATTCACCGTCTGCGCACCTTAAGCCGCAGCAATGAAATGGAAAAACACAGTTTAAATTTGAATCAATTGGTGGAAGATGCGCAAAAACTCATAGTGGTAGAAGCCAAATGGCGCGGCATTCAACTGGTTTTACAATTAGCCCCCCAATTGCCTTGGGTTATGGCAGATAAGGTACTATTAGAACAAGTGATCTTAAATCTCGCGCATAATGCCATTGCGGCGATGGATGAATTGAAAGATCGCGCCCGTTTATTGACCATTCAAACTGAATTAATGCAACACCATGAAATTCATTTGCGCGTGATAGACACTGGACCCGGTTTAGCAGAAGACCTACTAGAACAAGTATTCACCTCTTTTTTTACCACCAAACCGCACGGCATCGGGCTTGGCTTGTCTATTTGCCAAAGTATTGTTAAAGCCCATGAAGGACGCCTGTGGGCGCAAGCCAACACGCAGGGCGGTACAACTTTTACTTTAAGCTTACCCGCATGTCAGGATGATTCACGCAGAGCGGAAGGGATGTTATATGAAACCTGAACACATAGTGCATATCGTAGACGACGATCCCAGCGTCTGCGATTCATTAACGGTATTAATGGAATCCGTAGGGCTACAGAGTCGCGTGTATAACTCTGCCAACGAATTTCTCGACAATTACGACAAAATGGGCGGTTGCTTGCTGCTTGATGTGCGGATGCCGGGCATGGATGGCATGGAACTCCAGCAAGAACTGAAAAAACGCCACATCCATTTACCCATTATTCTCCTGACCGCCTACGCTGATGTCCCGCTTGCAGTCCGCGCCATGCGCACTGGGGCTATTGATTTCATTGAAAAACCTTTCGATCCCGAAGGGCTATTACACAGCATCCACCAGTGCTTAGACAATTACTCTAACCTCGCCTTAACCCCCATCACCCTAGAAGACGCACAAGCACGCTTATCCTGCTTAAGCAAACGCGAACACGAAGTGCTCAATCTATTGGTTGAAGGCAAACTCAGTAAAGTCATTGCCGATCAACTCAACATCAGCCCGCGCACCGTTGAAGGGCACCGAGCACGCATCATGAGTAAACTCGAAGCCCGCTCATTGCCTGAAGTCATCCGCATCGCACTGGCGGGTCAAAGACCTTAAGCCAGAACTGCTTGAGGTTCTAATACTCGCCTCGCGCTTTTGCATTTGCTATTTCACTAGGGCTATTTTAAGCTGTTGCTTTGTCGGCGTGTCAGTTACGCGGGGAAATAGGGGTCGTCAAGGATTGAAAGTTCCCACTGGTAACTGCTATGCGTTGCACAAATATCTATTCGAGTTCATCTACACCAGATGAAATTGTCATCATCCTGTTGGTTAAATGTGTGCAAAACAAGGAGAACCCGTATGGCTTCTGAATTTGTCGGTAGGGCTGTAAAATTAAATGAAGAAGATTATCAAACCGCAGCCGATAAAATTGGCTGTCAAGTAGCAGCAGTGAAAGCAGTTGTTGAAGTAGAAGCTGCTGGCTCAGGTTTCTTTAAAGACGACCGTCCAAAAATTCTATTTGAATCACGTTGGTTTCATAAATTGACTGATGGTCAATACGATACGAGTCACCCAGATTTATCCACTCCCCAATGGGTGCGCAACTATTATGGCGGTCCGCGTGAATACGAACGCTTGATTGCTGCCATGACACTCAACCGAGATGCCGCTTTGCAATCTGCCAGTTGGGGCATGTTTCAAATCATGGGCATCAATTACAAACTGGCGGGTTTCAAAAACGTTGAAGACTTTGTTAAAGCAATGGTAGATTCCGAAGGCAGTCATTTACAAGCCTTCGTCGGTTTCGTGATTAACAGTCGTTTAGATGACGAATTGCGTGATTTACGCTGGGCTGATTTTGCGCGTGGCTACAATGGACCTGGCTACAAACAAAACCATTATGACGAAAAACTCGCAGCCGCTTTCTCTAAGCATTCCGGTGGCGTTATTGCACCTTCGACCTTAGACATTCAAATGGCACTCAAGAAACGCGGATATAACGTCGAAGTTGACGGCGTAACAGGCACCCAAACGCGCAATGCAATCCGTGAGTTTCAAACGGCTGAAGGCTTAATGCCTGATGGTGCAGTAGGTCCCAAAACTTTAGCCGCCTTAGGTTTATTAGAAGCAGGCGATTCTCTTGCCTTGTGCATGGATTTACATGCGGATCATTAAGGCTAATTTGAGCCTGAGTGATTTAATCAGTCGTTAGTATTAAAGATTCAAACAAAAGCCTGGCAATTTCTCAAAATTGCCAGGCTTTTTTCATTAAAGACGCTAAGGACAGCAACAGCAAGCAAATCATCCAGCAGTTTTCTGTTGTTCTTCATGAAACTTGCGTAAATGCACCAGTAGCAAGGAAATGGCAGCCGGAGTGATACCAGAAATGCGTGCGGCTTGTCCGATGCTTGCCGGACGGTGTTTGAGCAGTTTTTGCGTGACTTCGGCAGACAAGCCGCGCACTTGGGAATAGTCCAAAGTGGCGGGTAAGCGGGTGTTTTCGTAACGCTGTTGGCGGGCAATTTCCATCGCTTGGCGATCAATGTAACCACTGTATTTGGCTTGAATTTCAACCTGTTCAGCGACCTGCGGCTGGGTTACGCCGGGCGCTACTTGGGGTAATTCACGCAACTTGGCGTAATCTACTTCGGGGCGACGCAACAGTTCTAGGGCGTTCATTTCGCGGCGCAAATCCTGTCCTAACAAGCGCACCAACACGGCGTCGCCAGGGTGCAAAATCAGCCCACGCAGACGTTGCTGCTCCTGTTCTATGGCTTCGCGTTTGTTCTCAAAGGCTGCCCAACGCGCCTCGTCAACCAAGCCTAATGCGCGTCCTTGTTCCGTTAAACGTAAATCGGCGTTGTCTTCACGCAACAGCAAGCGGTATTCAGCGCGGCTGGTGAACATGCGGTAGGGTTCGTTGGTGCCTAAAGTGATCAAATCGTCTACTAATACGCCAAGATAGGCTTGATCGCGGCGCGGCGTCCAGGGTTCGCGTTCTTGCGCCCAGAGCGCGGCGTTGGCGCCCGCCAGCAATCCTTGCGCGGCGGCTTCTTCGTAGCCAGTCGTGCCGTTGATTTGTCCGGCGAAAAATAAGCCTTGTAAATGATGGGTTTGCAGCGAAGGTTGAAGCTCTCGCGGGTCGAAAAAATCGTATTCAATGGCGTACCCTGGGCGGGTGATGTGGGCATTTTCAAAGCCGCGCATGGAGCGCACCAGTTGTAATTGCACATCAAAGGGCAGGCTGGTGGAAATGCCGTTGGGGTAGATTTCGTTGCTGTTTAAGCCTTCGGGTTCGACGAAAATCTGGTGCGCATCTTTGCCAGCAAAGCGCATGATTTTGTCTTCAATTGAAGGGCAGTAGCGTGGACCTATGCCTTCAATCACGCCCGTGTACAGCGGTGAGCGATCCAGCCCGTTGCGGATGATGTCGTGCGTGCGCTCGTTGGTGTGGGTGATGTAGCAGGGCACTTGTTGCGGGTGTTGGGCTTCAGTGCCCAAATAGGAAAATACGGGCAGCGGCAGGTCGCCTGCTTGTTCTTCCAGCAAGGAAAAATCAATGCTGCGTTTATCAATGCGCGGCGGCGTGCCGGTTTTCAGGCGCTCGACACTAAAAGGCAATTCGCGCAAGCGGTTTGCCAGTGCAATGGACGGCGGATCGCCCGCCCGCCCGCCGCTGTAATGCGCCAGTCCTATGTGAATTTTGCCGCCGAGAAAAGTACCTGCCGTCAGCACCAGGGCGCGAGCGGAAAATTTCAAGCCCATTTGCGTGACCACACCAGTAACGCGCTCACCTTCGATCAGCAGATCATCCACTGCCTGTTGAAATAACCAGAGATTTTCCTGGTTTTCCAATGCCTTGCGCGAGTAGAGCCGATATAGGCTACGATCAATCTGCGCCCGCGTCGCCCGCACAGCGGGTCCCTTGCTGCTATTCAAAATGCGAAACTGGATACCGCAATGATCGGCAGCTTGCGCCATCATGCCGCCCAGCGCGTCAATTTCTTTGACCAAATGTCCCTTGCCAATGCCGCCAATCGCTGGATTGCAGGACATTTGCCCTAGGGTTTCGATGCTGTGCGTCAGCAGCAAGGTACGCACGCCCATACGCGCCGCCGCCAGCGCCGCTTCGCAGCCAGCGTGACCGCCGCCAATGACAATCACATCAAAAGAAGTGGGAAACTGCATAAGGTGTCTCTGCCAGCCCTGTCAAGGTGAGTAATTTACTGTAAAATAAGTCCTATTTTTATAATC
>DYPD01000068.1 GCA_020720115.1 Thiomargarita sp.
TCATATGCTTAATAATTATAAAAATATAATTATTGAGTAATCCTACTATACTTAAGTGTTTTCGTCCTGAAGCACAAAAGCATTATTTGCGCGAAATTTCCATTGCTTTTGGGCATCAACATCATAATCTACCCGCTTGTTTAGATACCTTTTACGATGCAGAGAATTATGCCTGCATGGTGTATGAATATCTGGAAGCGGGTAATTTGCGTGATAAACTCAATGAAGAAGGACGTTTGTCTGTTGGGCAAACAGTGCAATGCCTGCAAGATATATTGCAGGCATTGGCGTATCTGCATACACAAAAAATCATTCATTGCGATCTCAAACCAGAAAATGTGTTACTACGTCAAGGCGCAGAGCGCCTGGAGTTTGTGCTGGCTGATTTAGGTGCGGCGGCTTATTTGCGCGAGGCACAGGAAAGTCGTCATACCACCGCCAGTCCCGGCTTATGTGGCACCGGAGCGGCTGTATGAGCGTTTCACTTTCAACAGCGATCTGTACAGTTTGGGGATTCTGGCGTTTGAATTATTGACTGGAGAATTGCCCTTTACCGGCTCAACGCTGGAAATCGCGCAGGCGCATTTAACTCAGGAAGCGCCCTTAGAGCGTGTAGAGCCTGCCTATATGCAGGAATTTATTGGTTATTTGCTGGAAAAAGACGCCAATACGCGCTTGCGTAGTGCTGATGAAGCCTTGCGTTTATTGGGCTGCCTGCATCAAACCTATGTTCCGCCACAAAAACTGGCTTTAGCAGCGGCAACGCCTGCCTCTTTACCTTGCGCAACTCAAATACAGCGTCCGCAGCAAAATTGGCAACCGCGCTACACTTACAACTGTCATCAAACCGCAGATCGCTTGTGGGTATTGAGCCAAACCGGGCGGTGCTGGGTGGCGTTGGGCTACCAAAACCATCTGGACGTTTTTGCTGATTTACAGGATAAAGCGAGCTTTTTGCTGCTCAATGTTGGCAGTTTGCGCAACCTCAGCGACGGTAGCCTGGCGTATAGTAGCGGCACTAAGCTTTACAGTTTGTTGCCGGAACCAGGAAAACGCACGCTGTTAGCGGAAGTCTCACGGCGTTTGCTAGATTTTGATTATTGTCCACATCAGCAGCGTTTAGTGTTCTGTGACGGGCATTCGGTAACAGTGCAGTATTTGGCGGAAGGGCGTAATTATTATTATCCGCTAGAGCATTATGTTTTAGAGCCAAAGGTCTGCTTGCTCAACCAGCATTGGTTTGCGCACACTGGCGGCTATATGGATCACGCAATGGTGTTGCGCGAGGATACCGGGGCGATCTTGCAACGCTGGTTTTTAGACGGACCTATTCTGGAATGCACGCACCAACAAGAGCATTTGCTGGTATTGACCATGAACCTAGAGCATAGCGCGGGTTACAGCCTGTGGCGCTTGACGCCAGACGGAGCGCAAGAACGCTTGAGGCTATCGCCGCACACGGAAAAACACTGTGTCACGCCTGGCTATTTGTTCTGGCTGGAAAAAACCGGTTTATACCGTTGTGACAGTCGCCTAGCGCCTCTGTTGGTTGCGACTCTGCCGACTGACGCAGTCGAACTTCTGAGCATCAGCGCGGAACAGGATTTTTTCGCCATTGGCTATTTTGCTGATCAGGCACACACCGCACTCACTATTCACCTGTGGGAAAATACCTAAAGAAACACTATAATGCTCGGCTACGTTTTAGAGTACATAGACTTTTTAAACTAGCATGAGTGCCCAAAGCAATTGTTTTAAGGGCGGAATTAAGTACCCTTTTTTAGCAAAAAACAGCATACAAACAGTCATTTCAGTAAAGCTAAGAGGCTATTATGGCAGGACATAGTAAGTGGGCAAATATCAAGCATCGCAAAGGCGCACAAGACGCTAAACGCGGCAAGATTTTTACCCGTTTGATTCGAGAAATCACTATCGCAGCACGCATGGGCGATCCTGATCCTTCCGCCAATCCGCGTTTGCGCTTGGTGGTGGACAAGGCGCTGTGCGCTAATATGTCAAAAGATACCATTGAACGCGCCATTAAACGCGGTTCTGGTGAAGATATGGATGGCGCACATTACGAAGAAGTGCGCTACGAAGGTTACGCCCCTGGCGGCGTCGCCGTGATGGTAGATTGCATGACAGACAACCGTAACCGCACAGTCGCGGAAGTGCGACACGCTTTCAGCAAATGTGGTGGCAATTTAGGCACTGATGGCTCGGTTGCTTATTTATTTAAAAAATCTGGAATTATCAGCTACTTACCAGAAGCAGATGAAGACCGCATCATGGACATTGCGCTGGAAGCCGGCGCTGAAGATGTGGTAAACCATGATGACGGCGCTTTCGATGTCTTAACTGCGCCCGATAATTTTTTAGCCGTCAAAGAAGCACTGGTCGCCGCAGGTTTAGAACCTGAAGAATCTGAAGTCACCATGCGCCCAGAAACTCAAGCGGAATTAGATGATGTCGAAGACGCCGCCAAAATCGTGCGCTTGATAGATATGCTGGAAAATCTGGATGATGTACAAGAAGTCTATTCTAACGCTTCGATTTCCGATGACGTTATGGAACAGATCGGAGCTTAAACCATGTTTGAAAACCTGACCGAACACCTAAACCAAACTCTGAAAGCCTTGCGTGGACAGGGACGTTTAAGCGAAGCCAACATCAAAGAAGCCCTGCGCGAAGTACGCCTCGCCTTGTTGGATGCCGACGTCGCCTTGCCGGTTGCCAAAGCTTTTATTGAGCAAGTACGCCAACGCGCTATCGGGCAAGAAGTCATCGGCAGCCTGACGCCCGGACAAGCACTCATTAAGGTGGTGCGCGATGAGCTGACCCTCCTTATGGGCGAGTTCAATGCCGAATTGAATTTGCGTGCTACCCCGCCAGTGGTGGTGTTGATGGCAGGCTTGCAGGGGTCAGGTAAAACCACCAGCGTTGCCAAGTTGGCACGTTTTTTACGCGAACGCCACGATAAAAAAGTTATGGTGGTCAGTTGTGACATCTATCGTCCTGCCGCTATTGATCAGCTAGAAACCCTGGCGCGGGAAGTTGGCGTAGAGTTTTTCCCAAGCCAAGCCTCGCAAAAACCGGCATACATCGCTGACGCCGCACTGAAACATGCCCGTAAGCAGATGATGGATGTACTGCTGATTGACACCGCCGGACGCCTGCACATTGATGACGAAATGATGCAGGAAATCAAGCAATTGCACACCACTGTTCAGCCTACGGAAACACTGTTCGTAGTGGATAGCATGACTGGACAAGACGCTGCCAACACAGCTAAAGCCTTTAACGACGCGCTGCCTTTAACTGGTGTGATACTCACCAAAACCGATGGCGACGCACGCGGTGGTGCTGCCTTATCGGTGCGCTTTATTACTGGAAAACCCATTAAATTCATGGGTGTTGGAGAAAAAACCACTGCTCTTGAAGCCTTTTATCCAGACCGCATTGCTTCCAGAATCATTGGACAAGGCGACGTCCTCAGTCTGATTGAGGAGGTTGAACGCAAGGTTGATAAGCAAAAAGCCGAAAAATTGGCACGCAAAATCAGTAAAGGCAAGGGCTTTGACTTGGGCGATTTTCGTGACCAATTGCAACAAATGCGTAGCATGGGTAGCCTCACTGACATCATGGATAAGATGCCTGGCATGAGCAATGTGCCAGCTGCGGTCAAAGAACAGGTCAATGATCGGCAAATTATCCAGATGGAAGCCATCATCAATTCCATGACGCCACACGAGCGGCGTTTTCCTGCTATCATCAAAGGTTCGCGCAAACGCCGTATCGCCCTTGGCTCTGGTACAGAGGTGCAAGATGTTAATCGCCTGCTCAAACAATTTATGCAAATGCAGAAAATGATGAAGCAAGTGAACAAAAAAGGCGGCTTAATGAATTTGATGCGCGGCATGAAGGGTAAAATGCCGCCAGGCATGTCTTTTTAACACGCCCGCGCATAAAAAGCGGTTGGCGTTCTTTTTGCTGTTTCGTTGCCCTTTAAAGCCCAGAGCGAGCTTGAAAAATTTTTTCTGAAATTATATAAGGATGTTACAATCGCAAACTGCGAGTGAGTTATTAGACTTGTTCGGAAGTAATATAAAAATGCTCTAAGAACAATATCTTATATATGCTTTTTGAGGCTGCCTGAAGGGTATCTGGAAGAGACTCAAAAAGCCTCTCTGATCCCTGATTTTTCTAACTTGCAACAGACCTGCGTCAATGACGGGTTTGAGTATACAATTGCCGCCGCTTCAGATTAAACAAGGCATTTACCTGATTTCCGAACGTATCTATTAAATGGCTGTTCTTAGGAGACTATACATGCCAAAAATCCTACTTGTCGAAGACAATGAAATGAATCGTGACATGCTGTCTCGCCGCTTAAAGCGCAAAGGTTACGATATAGTGATCGCTGTAGATGGCGGTCAGGGTGTTGAAATGGCTCACTCGGAAAAACCCGATTTAATCCTTATGGATATGAGCTTGCCAGTGAAAGATGGCTGGACTGCAACCCGCGAATTAAAAGCCCATGAAGTCACCAAAAGCATCCCGGTAATCGCCTTGACTGCTCATGCGATGTCTGGTGACCGTGAGCAGGCTTTAGAAGCGGGTTGTGACGATTACGATACCAAACCCATAGAATTGCCAAGGTTGTTGGGCAAAATCGAAACATTGCTGTGAGTTGAGGTGAGGAATGCCTGATGGTGAGCCTCAGCCTGTCTTGCACAGCAGCGCATCACTTGCGGCTAACCCCCAAGCTCTGGCTCTTCCCAGACATTTGAGCGAGCTTGAGGGTGAGTTGCGCCGTCCACTTCAAGCTATTCTTCAGTATACTAACAATCTGCTACACGGGCTGCACCTACCCAGCATCCAAGAAAAACTTGCCGAACTCTTGCCCGACGTTGAAAAAATCCACAATGCAAGCGAGCAGTTGCAAATGCTGGTTGACACGCTGTTTGCCTCGCATCTACACCAACACGGACAACTAGACAGCAACGCCTTCTCAGCAACCATCCGCCATGATTTACGCACGCCCATTAATGCCATTATTGGTTATGCGGAAATTTTGCTGGAAGATGCTGAACAGGAATTGAGCGACACGCAGGTTTACACGCACCTGCAAGCCATTCTCGTTGCTGGGCGGCGCTTGCTTGGGCTGATTAACGAACTGATTTATTTTGCCCAAGCTCCGGCACAAACAGGCGCACCTGCGGCAACTTCCCTACACACTGACACGGCTGTTGAGGTTTCTGTAACACCAGAAGAGCTTTCCACTAAAGCCTCCTGTGTCCCGCCCCCCCTAATCGCTTCTCCTGCTTCCGTATCCGAAACACTTGAAGAGACCATCAATACTGGCACTTTGCTCTTGGTTGATGACAAAGACAGCAACCGTGATCTCTTATCACGTCAATTGGCGCGTTATGGTTTTAGTGTGGCTCAAGCAGCCAGCGGGCAACAAGCTTTAGCAATGTTGCAGGAACAGTCCTGCGATTTGATTTTGCTGGATATTATCATGCCCGGCATGAACGGCTACGAAGTCTTAGCGCAGCTAAAGTCTGATAGCCACTTGCGACATATTCCGGTGCTGATGATTTCTGCTTTAGATGAAATTGATAGCGTGGTGCGCTGTATCGAAATGGGTGCTCAGGATTATCTGCAAAAACCTTTCAATTTAGTCATTCTTAAAGCCAAGATCACCGCCACTCTGGAGCGCAAACGATTGCGCGATAGAGAGCGCGCTTATCTACAACAACTACAACAAGAACAAGAAAAATCCGAAAAATTGCTCTTAAACATCTTACCGCAACCCATTGCCGAACGCCTTAAGCTTGGGGAGCGCACCATTGCTGATAGCTTTGAAGATGCCACAGTATTATTTGCCGACCTAGTGCATTTCACTGAATATTCAACCGGAGTAAAACCTCAGGATTTAATTAATCGCCTCAATGATATTTTCCTGGCTTTTGACATTCTTGCCGAGCTTTACGGATTAGAAAAAATCAAAACCATTGGTGACGCTTACATGCTGGCGGGTGGACTGCCTACACCACGCCAAGATCATGCGATTCAAGTAGCAGAAATGGCGCTAGATATGTTAGACGCCATTGAACGCCTTAATCAACAAAACCGCACACATTTCAAACTCCGCATCGGTATCCATAGCGGACCTGTGATTGCCGGTGTGATTGGAAAACACAAATTTAACTACGACCTATGGGGCGATACCGTGAACATCGCCAGTCGCATGGAATCGCATGGCATACCAGGAAGAATTCAACTCAGCGAAGATACACGTTTACGTTTAGAAGAACGCTTTATGCTGGAAGAACGCGGTTTAACCCAGATTAAAGGCAAGGGCGCAATGCACACCTATTTCCTGCTTGGCAAACGCTAAAAATCTCCCTATGCAATCCCTGCCTCCTTATCAGGTGCGAGAATCCGCTCGTGCCAAACAGGTACGCCTCAAAATTTCTCCGCAAGACGGCTTGGTTATCACAGTCCCCCAAGGCTTTAATCAAGCGCAACTCGCCAGCATTCTGTACCAACGTCACGGCTGGATTGAAAAACACCTCAATCGCATACAAGCACACACAGCCCTTGACTTTCCACCAACCCAGCTAGAATTACATGCGGTTGGCGAATCCTGGAAGCTGCTCTACCAACCAAGTCACGCAAAAGACAATCGCCTTCTCAGCGAAAACCGTCACGACTATTGTTTATACTTAAACAGCGATAACTCGGATCATCAGCTCATCAAAAGCACTCTGCAACACTGGCTGATTACGCAAGGCTATTTACACTTTGCCCCTGAACTAGAGAATCTCAGCCGCAACACTGGACTAGGTTATCGGAAGTTACAAGTACGCCAGCAAAAAACGCGCTGGGGCAGTTGTTCTGCCCGCTTGACGATTAGCTTAAACTGCAAACTCCTCTTTCTACCGCAATCACTGGCGCGCTACGTCATCTTGCATGAACTGGCACACACCCGTCATCTCAATCATTCCGCAAAATTCTACGATTTACTGAGACAACTTGAACCAAACTACCAGGCTTTAGATAAAGCCTTAGATACGATTGGGCGAACACAGGTGCCAAGTTGGCTATGAAGTTAAATTTGCACCAAAAGTTTTTAAGCACAGCAACTGTTGTGAATTGACAACAATTTTTCCAGTGATGTACTGTTGTTTTTAGGCGACAAACTTTGATTTGTTGTGTTTTTGCAGAAAATTTGTTGCATTTTTTGTTGTGTCTACCTATAATGAGCTATGTTCTGAAGACACATAGATATACATGTGGCTGTTATCTTTGTTCAGGTCTTGCAGTAACAACCTGATTGCAGACTAAAAAACCACAACACAGCCCAAGTATTCATCTTCCTGTTATGGGAAAAACGGCTTTTTACCATTTTTTTGAGCTTAATTCGGAGATTCATAATGAATAAAACCCTGTTAAATATAGCAATTGCTGCTGCTTTTGTCGCTCCTCTGGCTGTTCAAGCTGAAGTGAAACTGTCTGGTGACATCCAGGCTGAAGTAGGTACTATAGAAACCGGTGGTAGCGGTAACCGCCAAACCGTTACTGATTCTGACATTACTGGCAATGGCAGCCCCAACAAACTGAAACTTGATGTTTCTGAAAGTCTGGGCGGTGGTTTAACTGGCTTTGCTCGTCTGGATTGGGAATTTGATACCTTTAATGGCACTGGCACTGATGAAAGTAATTTCAAAAATCGTGAAAAATATGTGGGACTGAAAGGCTCTATGGCGCACCTGAAAATGGGGCGTATCCAAGGTATCTACAAAACCAGCACTTTAGGTTACGATTTATGGAACTCTACCAGCTTGCAAGCATGTGGTAACGGTGCAGGTATGTCTGGTGGTGCTTTTGGTCACGGTGGCTTTTTGGATGATGTGATTGAGTTAGGCTTTAATGCGGGCGACTTAAAAGCTACTGTGCAATACATTGCTGATGAAACCTATGCCAATGAAGGCAGCATTTTAGGTGCTCTGCAATACGGCACTAAAACCTGGGAAGTTACCGCTTCAGTTGCCGATCAAGAATTTTCCGCTAGTGATGATAACAACATGAATTGGAAGCTGGCTGCTAAAGTAGATTTGGGTGCTATGTACTTGGCGTTACAGTACGAAAATGTAGAAACCGAACAAACTACCTTAGGTCTGAGAGCTGCTGGTCAAACGCAAGGCGTTGATGCAGCAAACTATGGTTTTGCCCAATTGGGTTATGAAATGGGTAACCTTGAACTGATTGGCTGGGTTGGTGCTGTAGCCGCTAACGACAACAGCAATGATAAGCTGGATTCTATGGCTTATTCAGTCGGTGCTGAATACAACTTCAGCAAACGCACCTTTGCTTATGCTGGTTATCACAAAACCGACAGCGATACCGACGGCTATGATGTTGACGCCTTTATTGGCGGTATGCGTTTAAGCTTCTAATCAGAAGCACTTGAAAATAAAGTTGTTATTTTCTTGAGTTTGTTTATATAGACTATCTGTTGTAACCTAAAAGGGCGCATTAAGCGCCCTTTTTTTATTTCCTAAACAGGTGAAAAACCGACTTAACCCATGTCTGAATCCACGACTAATCAGGTTTCTTACCTGCACATCACAGAATTGCAAGCAGAGCAGCGAATTGATAATTTTCTGCTCAAACAGCTTAAAGGCGTTCCTAAAAGCCATATTTATCGAATTTTGCGCAAAGGCGAAGTGCGCGTCAACAAAGGACGGGCAAAACCTGAATACAAACTACAAATTGGTGATTTGGTGCGCATTCCGCCCATTCAACTGGGCACTCCAACGGAAAAATCCGCAACGCCGCCAGATGTTTTACGGGTTTTAGCAGACGCCATTTTGCATGAAGACGCGCACCTGCTCGTGCTCAACAAACCTTCTGGCATGGCGGTACACGGTGGCAGCGGCATCAGTTTTGGCGTTATTGAAGGTTTGCGTGCCCTGTATCCCAAAATGCCCTATCTGGAATTAGTGCACCGTTTAGATCGGGACACTTCAGGTTGCTTACTGCTTGCCAAAAAACCTTCGGTACTCAAACAATTGCATCAATTGCTGCGAGATAACCAAATTACCAAGCAGTATCAAGCCTTAATGCAAGGCGCTTGGGAATCAGGTTTAACCCGCATCAACGTACCTTTGCGCAAAAATATTTTACAATCCGGCGAACGCATAGTGCGGGTTGATGCAGCAGGTAAACCAGCGATCAGTCATTTTGCTTTTGTGGAAAGCTTTGCAGGAGCAAGTCTGGTGCGGGTTAAATTAGAAACAGGACGCACGCACCAGATTCGTGTACACGCAGCGCACACCGGTCATCCTTTAGCCGGCGACAGCAAATATGGCAACGAAGCTTTCAATCGGCAAATGCGCGAATGCGGCTTGAAGCGTTTATTTTTACACGCAGAAAGCCTACGCATTCCCGCCCTTGACCAGCAAGCAGCGAAATATTTCAGTGCGCCCTTGCCGCTTGAATTAGAAACCGTGCTTGACCGGTTGCGCAAACCATCAGGTGCAGGGTAATTTGCCTAACCCCCAATCTGGGGTATGATACCTCGCTTATTTCGCCCTCTAAAAGACGCTGTGGTCTGCTCAAAGAGGCGCTTTTATCAACTATCACTCTACGGAGCCAGCATTTTCATGGAATATAAGAGTTATATGTGCATTATATGTGGATTTATTTACAACGAAGCCGAAGGTTTACCAAACGAAGGAATTCCAGCAGGCACGCGCTGGGAAGAAATACCAGATGATTGGAAATGCCCAGAATGTGATGTTGGTAAAGATCAATTTGAAATGGTAGAAATCTAAACAGACCTAAGAATCCATCACACAACTGATATTCTCCGTGTCTGCCATACATTACTTTTTGCTGAATTGAAGTTTATTTATGGCGTGGCACAATATCTTTAAGGAGTTTAAAATGAACTTGAGTTTAGCAAAAAAACTACTGTTTAGTTTGTTGTTATGGAGCGCGAGCGGTTTTGTTTTGGCAGATGTTTATAGTAACTTCTTTTCCCCCAGTTTGGGCAATTTACAAGAAGAACTCCAAACAGCGCGAGACGCAGGTAAAAAAGGTATTTTTTTGTTCTTTGAAATGGAAGAATGTCCTTTTTGTGCCCGCATGAAAGAAAGCATTTTTAGCCAGCAATCCGTGCAAGAACAATTTACTGCCGAATTTCTCGCGTTACCTATTGATATTGAAGGCGATACAGAAATCACAGATTTTCAAGGCGCGGTCATGACTTCTAAAGAATTTGCACAAAAAATTTATCGCGTCAGAGCCACTCCAGTCATGATGTTTTTTGATTTGCAAGGCAATCTACTATATCGCCACACGGGACCTAGCAAAGATGCGCAAGAATTTTTGTGGCTCGGACACTATGTTGTCAGTGGCGCACATAAAAACCAGCCTTTTTCCGCATACCGCAAACAACAACGGCAACAGTTCTCACAATGAACGTTTTTGGTTATAGTGCCGCCGGATTTTTGCTGCTATCTGGTGCTCTGGCGGCGGCAGAAACCGACTTGCCTGCGTTGCCACAGCCTTTAACATTAGAGGCTGCCTGGTCTTTGGCAGAACAAAACCATCCTGAACTGCAAATCCTGCAAGCCGCACAACAAGATGCCGCCGCAACCCGTGATCTGGCAGACGCACAAGACAATCTGCATATCCACTTAAAAGGGGCGCTGGGTTGGATTAATCCGGCGGACTCAGCGCCGGATCAAAGTGCCGAAGACCACTGGGCAAGCCTCGAAATCAGCCGCACTCTTTGGGATTTTGGACGTAGCAGTGCCGCGACCCGTGCCGCACAACTACATTTAGAAGCGGCAGATCAACAGCTTATGGAAGCCAAGCAACAGCAGCGTTTGACCCTGATGCAGCGTTTTTTTGCGGTGCTGTTAGCGGATTTACAGTTTCGCGTGGACACAGAAACGATGGCAATCGCCTATGTCGAGTATGACAAACTCAAGGAACGGCGCACCCTTGGGCAGCGTTCAGACTTAGAAACAGCAGAAGCCGAAGCACATTATCAAAAAATTTTACAACAGCGCCGCCGCAGTGAAATGCAGCAACGCCTCACGCGAGCGGCATTGGCAAATAGCCTTAATCATTCGGGTGAATTGCCAGAAAACTTGGTAAAACCTACCTTAACTGCCTGGCAACAGCGTCCTCTGCCAGAGTTAGAAAAACTGCAAAAACAATCAGTTGAAGATAATTTTCAACTCAAAGCCTTGCGCCAACAACTTGCAGCAGCCCAAGCGCAACTACAAGCGGTGCGGGCTGAACGTGCGCCTATCCTCAGCGCCCATTTGGAAGCAAACTATTGGCAGCGTGAGCTTGGCTCTCGTGATCCGCATAGAGCCATGTTAAATATAGAAATTCCTCTATATCAGGGGGGCAAAGTGGCAGCCCAAATTGCTCAAGCGCAAGCTGAGTTAGATCGCCTGCAAGCCGAGCTTGCCGTCAAACAAATGGCAGTGCGCCAAGCCGTGTTAGAAGCTTGGATGCAATTACAAACCCTCACCGCACAACATGAAGAAATAGAAGCGCAAGCAAAATGGCGAGAAATGCAGCTTGATCGTAATCGCACACTCTATGAACTAGAATTCAGCACAGATTTTGGTGATGCTTTGGTTAATCAATCGAGTGTTGAATTAATGCGGGCACAAAATGAATATGCCGTTGTTTTGCAATGGATAACCTTGGATGCCTTAAGCGGACAAACCATTAGTCTGCAACCAATAGTACCCTAATTAAATTGATAAACAAGCAAAAATGAATACTAAAGAAATACTTTGCCTAAACAAAGTAATTCCGCACTTCATTAAAGATTTTTCAACTATCAAAGAAACAGGCTCTTATGAAACTTATTTCATCTCGGTTTGCATTAATACTCTGTACATTTTTGCCTTTCGCTGCTGGAGCAGCGCACGCGGCTGACGCTGATGGTGAAAAACACCGCTTAGAGGCGCGTTTAGACTGGGCACAACGGGTTGAGTTGGGCTTGGTACAATCCGGTGTTATCGCGCAAGTAGCTGTTAAAACGGGCGATTTTGTGAAAGCGGGGCAAACCCTGCTCAGTCTTGAGCAAACGCGATTTCAGGCGGATATTAAAGCGGCACAAGCGGCTTTGCGCCGAGCGCAAGTGGCGCACGACGAAGCCAAACGCGAATTGGAGCGCACTCAAGCACTGCATGAGCAAACCCTGATTGCTGCGCACGAATTTGAACTGGCAAATAATGCCTTTATCGCGGCACAAGCAGCGGCGGATCAAGCCCAAGCGCAGTTGGCACAGGCGCAAGCGAGTCTGACGGAAACGCGCATTCGTGCGCCCTTTGCCGGGCGGGTGATTGCACTGAATGCCGCCGTTGGGCAGGCAGTTGTCAACCGCTGTCAGGCACAGCCTCTGGTGGTGTTGGCTGATACTCAGACTATGCGGGCGCGTGCTTGGCTACCAGCGCAGGCAGCCGCGAAGGTGCAAGCAGGGCAAACGCTGGACGTGCAGGTGCAAGGGCAAAGCTATAGCGGCACAGTGATGGCTTTAGGCTGGGAAGCGCAAGAACAACAGGGCGTTTGGGTTTACCCGCTTGAAGTTTCATTGACTGGCAAAGACAATTTACGCGCTGGACTGCCAGCATTCATTGATTATTAACCACTCTTATCAGACAAACATGCTAAAACAGTATTTTGATCTTATTTTGTATAAAACCTATGCGGATTTGCGGGCGGAAACTGAACGCACTTATTTAGGCTTTCTCTGGTGGGTGTTTGAACCTATTTTGTTTATGGGCGTGTTTTATCTGGTGTTTGGGGTGCTGTTTAACAATGGTATTGAACGCTTTACGCAGTTTTTATTGATTGGTTTGGTGACTTGGCAATGGTTCAAATCCAGTTTGGCACACGGCGAACAAACCATTTTGGCTAATCGTCCTTTAATTCAACAAATTTATTTACCGAAAATTGTGTTTCCGATTATTTTGGTGCTGACTGACAGCGTTAAATTTGTGTTTATTTTTGTGTTGCTGTTGGTGTTTTTATGGAGCACCGGTTCTTTACCTGGCACAGCCTATTTAGCTTTACCCTTGGTGTTGTTTGTTGAGTTATTGTTTATTCTTGCTTGCACTTTGTTGCTTGCGGCAATTGTGCCTTTTATCCCGGATTTACGTTTTGTCACCGAAAACTTTCTTACCGCCGTGTTTTTCATGTCCGGCTTGTTCTTTAAGGCAGCAGAAACAGTACCGCCTCATTTGCAGTTTTATTTTTATTTGAATCCGATGGCAAATCTCATTGAAGATTATCGTCATATTTTAATGTACAATCAATTGCCAAACTGGACGGCGTTGCTGGTTATTGCTTTGGTTTCTTTAGCCGGTATTGTTTTTAGTGCTTGGCTAATTCGCCGCTTTGAATTTCTGTATCCTAAGATTACTGCGTAATACTATGCCTGACATTCATCCTATTCTGTCTTTGCACCAGGTGGGGGTGTTTTATCGCCGCCATCGCGGGATTTTTGGCGAACCATTCTGGGCGCTGAAAGAGGTTTCTTTTAAACTCCATGCGGGAGAAACGCTGGGTATTATAGGTCGCAATGGCGCGGGTAAAAGCACGCTGTTGCGTTTGTTGGCGGGTATTATCAAACCTGATCGTGGCGAAGTGCAACGTAGCGGTGGCTATCGTACTTCTTTATTGTCTTTGAACTTGGGTTTCATTCCTTACTTAAACGGGCGTGAGAATGCTATGTTGGGGGGCATGTTGCTGGGTTTACGGCGTCATGAAATAGCCGCTCGTTTAGAACAAATTAAAGCTTTTTCCGAATTAGAGGACTTTTTTGAACGTCCTATAAATACCTATTCTTCTGGCATGTTGGCGCGACTGGGCTTTTCTGTAGCTTTTCAAGCTGATCCCGATATTTTGTTGATTGATGAAGTGTTGGGTGTGGGCGATGCACAATTTAATCAGAAATCTACCCTGGCTATGCAGGAGAAAATTAAAGCCGGAAAAACTGTGGTATTCGTCTCGCACAATGGGCAGATTATTCATGAAATCTGTGACCGTGTGGTGTGGATTGAAAATGGCGTGACGCAGGCGGAAGGCTCGCCGCATGAGGTATTAAGCGCCTACCACAAAACCTTGCATCTCTAAATTCCCATGTCTGATCCCGCCGATTTAGCTGCACGTCTACAACGCTTGCAAGCAGAAAACCAGCAATTGCGTGAGCAACTGCGCGAACGCGATGCACAAGTTTATCGTCTGTTGCAATGGTTGTCGCAATTGCAGCGCGACATCCGTGACGTGTACCAGTCTTTTACATGGCGCATCGGCGATAAAATTACCAAGCTAATCTTGAAGTTACTGCGTCGTCCGGTAGGTCCGACGGCGCAGACCCATGTCGAGCGCCTGAATCAAAACATCGCTACCTGGCAGCAACAATACCTACAAGCCTACCGCGAACAAGACAAATTAATGCCTTATGTGCCCTGGCATGACAGCAGCGAATATGTGCGCTGGATTGCCCAATTTGACCCACTGGATGCGGTGTCAATAGAAGCGTTGCGGCAGACGCAAGAAGACTGGAAACAGCAGTTTTGCTTGTTGCTGGCGGTGACGGACAAGGACGACAAGGGGCAGGTGCAAAAAACCTTAGCCTCGGTGATGCAACAGATTTATCCGCACTGGACGTTGCTGTTAATCGCACCGCCGGCGCTGTTGGACGGTCTCAGCACTCTGTACGGCGAACGCATTTTGCCTTTTGCTTGTGCGCCGCACGCGCCGTTGGCAGAACGCTGGAACGCGGCTGCTCGGCATTTTCCTGCCGATTTGCTGTTGCGCCTCCAGCCAGGTGACAAGTTGCATCCGGCAGCGTTGCATTATTTTGCGCAAACCGCTCGCCAGCAACCGCAAGCCCGCTTGATTTATAGCGACGAAGATGTGTTGGATGCGCGTGGAGAGCGCAGCGATCCGTATTTCAAGCCGGATTGGAGTCCTGATTTATTTTTCGCGCAGGATTACCTGCATCTGAGCCTGGTGTACACGCACAGCGCCTTTCAAGCGGTGGGCGGTTTTAGCGCCGCCTATCCAGGCTTTGAAAATTATGATTTAAGCCTGCGGCTGCTGGCGCAACAGATGGGCACTGAACAGATAGTACACATTCCGCGGGTGCTGTATCACGCCCAGCCTCAAACGCGCAACCCCGCCGTGCAGCAAGCAGCAGTGCAAGCCTATTTCCAGCGCCAGCAGCCAGAAGTGCAAGTGACTCAGACCCGCACCGGTCATCTGCGCGTGCAGTATCCCTTGCCGGAAAAGCCGCCGCCCGTCAGCGTCATCATCCCCACCCGCGATAAGCTGGAATTGCTGATGGGCACAGTGGAAGGCTTGCTGTATCACACCGATTATCCCGATTTACAAATCATTATTCTTGACAATGGTAGCCAAGCCCCGGAAACCCTGGCGTATTTGCAGACAATGGATGCGCAACATCCCTGTTTTCAGGTCATACGCCACGACGCGCCTTTTAATTACTCACAACTCAATAACTTAGGCGTAAAACAGGCGACCAGCGAAGTGCTGGCACTGTTGAACAACGACCTGAAAATGATGCACAAAGACTGGTTGCGTGAAATGGTCAGTCAAGCCCTGCGCCGCGAGATAGGCGCGGTAGGCGCTAAACTCTATTATCAAGACGACACCCTACAGCACGCCGGTGTCGTTACTGGCTTGGGTGGTTTAGCCGGACACGCTTTCAAACATGTGCTACGCGAAATGCCCGCTTACCAATGGCGACCTTTTCTCACCCACAACTTAGGCGCGGTCACGGCAGCCTGTTTGGTATTGCGTAAGTCCGTGTTTGAAGCAGCCGGTGGTTTTGATGAAAAGCTAAAAGTGGCTTTTAATGACGTGGATTTATGCCTGCGCATTCGCCAACTGGGTTATCGCATTCTGTGGACGCCCTACGCTGAGTTATATCACCTGGAATCCGCCAGTCGTGGCGCAGACGATACACCGAGAAAATACCGCCAGTTACAAAAAGAAATTGCCTACATGCGTCAGCGTTGGGGCGATTATTTGCAACATGACCCCTATTACAATCCCAATCTAAGCATTCAATACGAGGATTACAGCCTCGCCTGGCCGCCGCGAGATATTTAATTGACCGGCATGGAAGCCAAATGGCCGCCGTGCCTTCAAGAGAACTGCGGAAACTGCAACTGCGGAAAATAAGCGGATACAACAGTGATTAATTATCTAAAGTCCAACGATCAAGTTCTTCCAATTCACACGCTTGTTCGTAGCCCGCAAAAAAGCCACGTTCCCAATGCTGCGCAGCATCGGCGTTAGGCGTGTAAGGATTCACCGGGTCTGGCATTCCAGCATCTTCCAGCCCACCATTTAATTCCAAGTAGCTGAGTCCAGCTTCAAAGCCACCGCGATAGTGTATATCTTCTTCCAAAAACATCTTTTTAAGTCTCCTGTATTGCCTGTCAATACGACACCTTATACCCTATCATTTTGACAAGCATATGAAGGGTTTAACCCTAAATCCCATCGCTTTTTCATTATACTCAAGGAGTTCAATCATGGCTGAAACCCCATCCACAATGTTGCCGTTAGGTACGCTTGCCCCAGATTTTGCGCTGATTGAGCCCGCTTCTGGGCAAATCCGCACCCTGCAATCGCTCAAAGGCGAAGTCGGCACAATGATCATGTTCATTTGCAACCACTGCCCTTACGTCAAACACCTACTGCCGCGCTTAGTCGAAGTAGTGAATACCTACGTCGCACAAGGCATTAGCAGCATCGCCATCAACGCCAACGACGTAGCAAATTACCCCGACGACGCACCCGAAAAAATGGCAGAACTGGTCAATAGTCTCGGCAATCCCTTCGCCTATCTGTACGATGAAAGCCAAGCCATTGCACGCGCTTACCAAGCCGCCTGTACACCCGATTTTTACTTATTTAACAAAGACTTGCGCTGCGTTTATCGCGGACGTTTTGACGCCGCCACACCGAAAAACCAGCAACCCGTGACTGGCGCGGAATTAAGCGCAGCAATGGCGCACTTGTGCTCTGGCACGCCAATCCCCGTCGAACCCCAAATCCCCAGCTTAGGCTGCAACATCAAGTGGAAACAAGTTTAGGAGGTATCCATGCGCCATTTTCTACTTTTCAGTCTATGCGGCACAGCCCTGCTGTTGGGCGGTTGCGCCAGCTCCGTGCAATATGGCGACCCGACAGCAGTCGAGACAGTGGACGAAAACTTTGGTTCTACAGATTTGCAGCAAATTGCTGCCAAAATGGTAGATTCCATGCTGACTTCTGCCAACGTCATGCAGTTGAGCGCCAATCAACAGCCTGTGCTGTATGTGGATTCCATCAAAAACAAAACCCGCGAACACATTGATTTGGAAGCAGTGACAGATACCATAGTCAATAAATTGCTGCGTTCAGCGAAATTCCGCTTTGTAGATAAGAGCACGCGGGATTCGCTGCGCCAAGAACTGGTCTATCAGAATGACAGCGGTTTGGTCAATGCAGAAACCGCCACGCTTATTGGGCGGCAACTGGGTGCGCAATACATGCTGCACGGCAATATCAGCAGCATTACCAAGCGAAGCAAAAGCACCAAAGACGTGTATTACAAATTCACTCTGAAAATGATTAGTCTGGAAACCGGCATTTTAATCTGGCAGGACGAAAAAGAAATTCGCAAGAGCATCAACCGCGCTTGGTTTGGTTTGTAGTGGCAGCGGATTAAGGTGCAATGCTTCGACACTTTGACAAGCTCAGTGCATCGCAAGCTCAGCACAAGCAAGACGCATCTAATCCACGTTACAAGGCTCACCACGCTGGCTCACACTCGCCAAAGTTGGTGGTTGTGGCGACGAGGTGGGGGGGTAACCTCTGCTATTCATCCGGCAAGGTTGTGCTGTTTATGGGTTCATCAGCGTCGGCATGTTCTTCTGCGGGTAGGCTGTCGCTGCTGTCCATTGCTGTGCTGACGGTGTCCATTTCTGCATCCTTGCCCATCGTAAATTCTTTGGCAACATGGAAGCCGTGACAATCTACGCAGGTGGATTGTAATTTATCTGGTGCATTCACCCCGCCATGACAGTTTTGGCAAATGGAAAGGTCGGGTAACAATATCTCGCTACTGTTGTTTGATTCGGGCGCGAGGTGACAACTAACGCAGTTCATAGTCAGATGTTTTTGATGGGAAAAACGTGCTTTGCGCAGCCAGTTGGCGTTAATGCGTACCGGCACTATGTCCCAGCGCGGCGGGTCTTCCTGCACTTGGTTGATGCGGTGGCATTCAATACACAGGGTAAATTCAAACACCTCCTGCGCGACTTCTTCGGCTTTCTGCTGCGCCCAATTCAGCGCCACCATGCGCTCTTCGCCCTCTAATCGTTCACCCGGAAAACGCCCCATTTGCACGACTTGCGGCGCTGTTGGGTCATTATGGTAATCGCCCGCCAGCGCATGGGTGCTGTAATAGTCCTGTAAGGTGTGCATCACCTCACCGACTTTGCCGTGCGGCACTACGCGGTCAATTTCCATCGGCTCAAAGCTTAAGCGGTGACAATCTTGGCAGTGACGCTCAAAGTTAATGGGCAAAAAGCCATTGCCGCCAGGCTCTGCTTCGTGACAGTTATCACACCAAAGGCGCACATTATCCTCGTGGTAAAAAGTAGACAAGCCCTTGCGCGAAAGATGCACATCATGAGGAAACTCCAGATTGGATTGCTCACGAAACGCCAGTGTATCCTCTATACTCACCCGCTCCTCTACATCCTTACCATCCTGATGAGAAATTAACGTCGGGCGAAAAGGTGGATGATGCGTACCAAAGTCTTCAGCATCGTCCAAATCAGTATCAACCCCCTGCGCTTGCAGGTCTTTGTGGCATTCGCTACAGAGCTTATCATCACGGATAATCAACCCCTTTTTACCATTGTGATCCGCATGACAAGCCGTACAGCGCGTATTTTTCAGCTTATCCAAATCGTTAAAATCAGGATCAGTATGCGGATGAGTTTTATCATGACAACTGATACAAGCCGCGTCCGTGGTAGGTACAAAAGGCTGCGTATGGCAAGTTGAGCAATCTTGGCGAAAAAAATGATGCACTGACGCCAACGTACCCGAATCCCAAAAGCGATCACTCAGCAATAATGGCATCTGCGGCAACTCGCCTGAACCCACCTCAGCGTCCACCGCTTCCACCTCACCCGCATCTCCGACATCCCCTTTATCCACCACCCAAAGCGCCTCAACAGCCGCAACCCAAGGCTGCAACTCATCATAGAAATACCGATACGCTGAAGGAATCAGCAAAAACAGCAACAAAATCAAACTAAACAACAACCAAGACAAAGTACGCACACGGTTTTTGCCCAGTTGCAAAGGCGCCCGCGCCTGAATATGCGGCTCAATATCACGCGGCGAACGCTTCGTCTCAACCTCCAACACCAAATCAAAGCCTTCGCGCTCCGCCACCTGAATAATAGAATTACCAATACGAATTAAATCGCCAGGGCGCAACAACGCCGACTGCACCAACTGCTCATTCACGCGAATCCCCGCCGGAGATTGCGAATCAATTTGCACCCGCCCACCGCTGACCCGACGAATCAACGCATGTTGCAAAGCCGCCCGCACATCCGGCAAAAACACCGCCTGCTCCACACCACGCCCAATACCAATAGTCTCCGCATTCACCAAGCGGTCACGATAAACAGCAGCGCCGCTTTTACCGTGGCGCAAAACAGTGGTAATCAAGCAAAGCATAGAAAATCCCGTGACAAATGCAGAAAAAAACACCCCAGGTTGCAAACACCTGCAAGCCGACGCAACAGCCCCGCCCGCCATCCCAAGGGCAATAGGCAGCAATTGTTATACCGGATTGCGACAGCGGCGCTAGAGCAAGCCGCGTGTACAGCCAGCATTCCCGCGAAATAGTAACAGAAAAGCGATGCGCAATGGCGCATCTGTTGATGTTCTACACAACCAACACCTTGTCACAAAAGCATAATGCCACTGTCACAGATTGTTGCTAGAGTGCGCGGCTTTATGAAACCAGAATACAGAACCCAAGGATTTTGAACCCATTTTGCAAAGCATAAGGAGCATGACCGTGTTGACCAGTGTTCTATATCGTCTCAGAGCGTGGGTGTTTTTGGTGGGAATGCTGCCGTCGGTAGGGTATGGGGCAGTGAGTCGTTTTTCACGAATTTCCCAAACCAGCGCGTTAGCCAAGCGCTGGCTGTGTGTGTTGGCGCTGGGGTTGATGCCAGCGGCGGGGTGGGCTGCTCCTAAGCTGTTAATATCTGGCTACATGGCAAATCCTGCTAGTACAGATAGCCCGTATGAGTATGTACAACTGATTGCCGTTGAAAATATTGATTTTTCAACCACACCCCACTCTGTCGTATTCAGCAATAACGGAACCGCAACGAGTAATGGTTGGATAGCTGGCGGGGCAATTTCCTACGGTTTCAATATTACATCAGGAATGCTAAATGCGGGGGATGTGGCTTATATTGGCGGTTCTGGTAAATTAATTAACGGTTCTGGAAGTACGGATATTTCCAGCGCAACTTGGCTAAGAACAATCAACACTGGAACAACTGCCGGTGATGGTTTTGGAAATAGCAACGCTAGTGGTGTATTTGGTAATGGCGGTGCCAACGCAGATGGTGTTGCCATTTTTGATGTCGCAATTGCCAGTGTAAACGCTTCTACCATACCGGTAGATGCAATTTTTTTAGGAACTGGAGTAGGTA
>DYPD01000002.1 GCA_020720115.1 Thiomargarita sp.
GGAAAAAATCTACCTGCTTGGCGCAAGTATTTTCCGTTCATAATAAATTGTCAAGCCAGGTAACGGGCGAAATGTCGCTGCAAAGCGACGAGATGGTTGCCCGTTATAAGCGTTTGTTTGAGGCGAATCTGGGGCAGGCAGAGCGGTTTGGGTGAGCTGATCGCTGGTTTTCTCATGCGGCGCGGGGCGCTGGTATGAGAAAAGCTAAACTCCGCATTCTTTCGTGCAAAATCGCCGAAAATTCGTTT
The DNA here is from genome assembly GCA_020720115.1 of Thiomargarita sp. GTDB lineage: Bacteria > Pseudomonadota > Gammaproteobacteria > Beggiatoales > Beggiatoaceae > BB31. Next base: position 249 of record DYPD01000002.1, read on the forward strand.
GACTGCCCTGATTTTGCAGTTAAGCAGGTGAGGGGGCTCAGTCTAGCGGGCTGTCTGGTTTGTCGGGGTTTACCTGTTGGCGGGCTTTTTCTACTAGCGCGGGGGGCGGGGCAGCCATGAGGAAACGCAAGTCAATGCGGCGGTTTTTGCGCCGTCCTTCTTCAGTGTCTTGTTCGGCAACTGGACGCCGGTCGGCGTAGGCGCTGACGCTGAGTAGGGCTTGCTGTTGTGAGTTTTTTAGGTTTTCTAGTTCGGGGGCGTAAGCGGAGAGGGCTTTGTAGGTGCTGAGGGCGCGGTAGCTGGCGAGATTCCAGTTGTCTTGAAATTCATCGGTGCTAATGGGTTTGTTGTCTGTGTGCCCTTCGATCAGTACGGCTTCAAGCCGCACGTCGGCGCTGATGGCGCAGTGCTGGGTGAGGGCGGCGGGGGCTTGGCTATAGCAGGGTAGGATGTCGAGCAGCACGGCGGCGAGTTGCTGCATGGCTTGGATACCTTCGGGGCGAAATTGGGCGGCGCCGGAATCGAACAGCAGGGCTTCGGGTAAGCGCAAAATGCCGTTTTTTTCGTCAATAAGAACGCGCAGACCGCGTTTTTTGAGGAGTTCTTGCATGTCTTTGAGCAGGGCGCGGCGGGTGCTGTCGTTGTTGGTGAGGCGGGTGACGACTGTTTCTAACCGTTGTTTTTCGGCTTGTTGGGCTTGGGTTTCGGCTTCTAGGCGTTGGCGTTCTTGGCGCTGTGCTTGGGTTTCTGCCAGTAGGCGCTGTTGTTCGGCTTTTTGTTCGGCGGTCACTTTGGCGCTTTCTTGTTCGGCAAGGCGGTAGTTGAGCGCAAAGCCCATAAGGATGATGATGAAGATGAATAGCAGTCCGATCATGAGATCGCTGAGGGAGGCGAGGTAGCTTTCGTCGCTGGCGGGCGCGGAGGTGTCCATGCAAGTTGCGTCTGTGGTGAGGGGTTAGTGGGCGATGCTGGGCTGTAAGATGCCACTTTCGAGTTCGAGTATGTAATGGCTGTCTGTGCCTGTGTCGGTTTCTGGTAAGTCGGTTATTTCTATATTTTTTTCAATCTGTTGCGGTAGTTGACGGTCGGTGCTGAAGCGCAAGCGCCCGTCGCTCCAGCCTTCTAGCGTAATCCAGCCCGGATAGGGGTTGATGCTGTACAGGGGCATGAGCGGTTGTTTGGCTATCCAGGCTTGTAAATCAAAGATTTCTAGGATGCCGTGCCCTTCACCGACAGAAACCAGCGCCAACCAAATGCCCAGCGGATCGGGCTGAAATTCAACGATGGCTTGCATGGCACTGGGTAACGCGGGTAAGGGCTGTTGAGTGCCTTGCGCGGGCTGCCAAAACCAGTGCGCTTCGTCCAGTTCGCTGGCTTGTTGCAGGCAAAGCTGTCCTATGTCTAGGCGCTGGCAAGTGCGCTGGGGTTCGGCGGCATGGGCTAAACCTGTGGTGCTTAGCAGGCTCAGGCTCAGGATGAAGGCGATGAATGTTAGATTCATTCCTGTGGTTCTCTGGGTAAGGCATCAAGGTTTAAGCTTGGAGCGTCAGTGGATTCGGTAGTGGATTCGGTTTTGATGTGCAGGTCGCGTTGTGGATAGGGAATTTCAATATCATGGGCTTTGAAGGTTTCCCAAATTCTGAACAAGATATCGGATTTAATGCTTAACAAGCCATTTTTATCTGCATCAATGAAATATTGTACGCGGAAAGTGACCGAGGAATCGCCAAATTCGTAGAGAAATACATCTCTATCCTGAGTTTTCTCTACTATTGGATGTTGCTCCAAAATGTCTTCTATAAGGCTTTTGACTTTGCGTAGATCACTTTGGTAGCCGACGCCAATGTACAGCACGGTGCGCAAAATCCAGTCGTCGTGGCTCCAATTGATAAAGGGCGTACTAATGAGTTGTGAGTTGGGCACTATCACGTCTTGGTTGTCCCAGGTATTGATGGTTAAAGAACGGATACCTATTTGTTTTACCTTGCCTTCGTAAGTACCATCAATATTCACCACATCGCCCGTCTTTAAAGGACGTTCAATCAGCAGCAGCACGCCGCTGATGAAATTGTCCGCAACGTTTTTTAAGCCAAATCCTAAACCAACGCCGACGGCACCTGCAAACACGGTAAGCGTGGTTAAATCTACGCCCATGATGTTGAGCGCAATCACTAAACCGACTAATACCACTGAATATTGGGTAAAAGCTGAAAGGCTATGACGTGCGCCTAGATCAAGCACGCTGGTATAAATCCAGCGATAGGTGATTTGCCGTATCCAATTACCAAACCAAATCACAAACCAAACCGCAAACAGTGCTGAAATTAATCCACCGATATTGATAATGCTGCTGCCTACCGTCAGTAGCGGATAAGCAATGCCCGCTTGCACACTCTCGGAAGCCACATGCAGTCCATTGATGCGCAGCAAAAGCCAAACTAAACTCAGCACTAAAGCGATTTGCAGCAATTTATGCAGCAGCGGAATAATGTCTTGCGTCCATAACAAGCCGTAATTCGGGCTGTGTTTTAGTGCGTAATTTTTGCTAAAAATGATCGCGTCTAGTAAGTAGCCACGCGCTACCAGCCACAGGGTAAAGAGCAGCAAAAAGCCGCCTAAAAAACGCGCCATTGCCCAGGCTAAATTGATATAACCAAACAAAGCCAAGCAACTCATGAGCACAATCCCTAGCACAAACAAAAGGCTACTCAAGCGCAATGTAAACAGCCAGTAGGCACTGAGTTTTCCGGCTAAGGCTTGGATCAGCTGATGACGTAAGCGCAAATGCGGCACAATCAGCAGGCTTAAAAACAGTATGTACAGGCTGTCGTAGAGTTCGGTCAGCGGGCGCGAAAAAGGCAGGTTGTGCATCAACAGCGCCAGCGAGGTAAAACCCCAAGTCAACCACAGCAAAGGCTTGAGTTGCCGGTACAAAGTCGGATCGCGGAAATTCTGTGGCGCATCCTCTGCCGCCAGCAATCGCCAAGCTAAATCCTGACTGAGACGTAGCCCCAACCAAAAGCCACCCAGCACTAACAGCAGCAAAAACACCAGATGCTGTAAAGGCAGCAACAGAATGAACAGTGCCAACAAGCCAATAAGCCCAAGTTCAGGCAAATAGCGCAAGGTTAGAAACAAAGCCAGGCGCAAGCTGTTACCCGAAAAGGTACGAAAATCCACCGCTTGCTGCGCCAAAGCCTGCAACTTGCGCCGTATTCGCTGCCGCCCCCACAGTAACAACAGCAGCCAAGCCAGCAGCAATCCGGCAATCCACCATTGCCCATTATCATAGGCTTGGACCACTCTGAGTTGCGCTTGCTGCGCCGCCAGCAGCAAGTAACGCCGCATGGTTTGCGGTACTGACAGAATTTCTTCCCACAGTTTTCCCCACGCCACTAGGTCTTTCGGTAATTGGCGCGGTTGCAGCAAATTTTGCCGCGTGGCTTCAGCAAGACGCTTTTGCAAACGCTCATCCAGCACTTTAGCGGGCGCTAAAAACTGCTGTAACCGGTCATCTTGTTGGCTCAAAGCCTCCGCCAATTGCGAAATCAGCTTTTGCGCTTTCAGCAAATAATTTCGCGTCCCCGCCTCTTGTTTAGCATCCGCTAATTGTGCATCTAGCAAGGCAATTTGGCGTTTCACGCCCTCCATTTTTCCCTGCAATAATGCCTGTACTGCCAACAGTTGCTGATAAACCTCCTGGCTCGCCTTGGTCTGCACCTGTAAATCTGCCACCTCCAGAGCACTTGCTTCGAGCTTCTGCAAGCGAGTCAGCTCCCCTTGCAACTTGTCCAATCGCGCATCCTGAAGCAGCAATTGAGCGTTTTCCTTGGTGACTAAAATCTCTGCTTCCAACCAGCTCCGCTTGGCTAAATCCGCTACGCTATCAGACAACTGCGCCAACTCTTGGCGCAACCGATCAATACGTTGCTCCTGTTTTTCCTGCGCCGCCAACGCCTGCAATTCCTGCCCCTGCTGATTGAAATACTGCGACAATTCCTCCACTTGCTCATGCCACACAATAGCCGACTCAGATTCCTGCTGGGCTTTGGTTAAACGTTCTTGCACTGCTTCTAATTGCTGTTGAGCCGCTTGCAGCTTAGTTTGCTGCTCCTGAATTTGCTGCTCTAAACGGGCAATTTGCTGTTGCTGCTGCGCTTGTCGCGCTTCCTCAACCACCTGCTGATGCGCGTTTGCCAGCGCCTTGCGTTGTTCCTCTAACAGCCCCTGTCCCGCATTGAGCGCCTGTTGCGCATTGGCAACTTCCAATTGCAAACGCTCCACTTGCAAGCGCGTGTTCTGCTCCGCCAATGCCGCCCGATTGAGCACCACATCCTCAATACTGCCCACTTTCCACAAAGCTTGCAGACGTGCCCTCTGTACAGTAGTCAGCTGATCAGACAAGCTAAACTCGACCAATTGCACCGCTGCGCTCAGTGTCACCAAACTCAAATACAAGGGCAGCAACAGCCACCACCCACAATGAGGTTTCACTCGCAGGCTATTTGATGCCACAATAATCTTGTGTAGAAACCCAGCACCCAGATTTTTGGGTAGATGTTTTGCTAAGAAATACGCACTCATTAAGGTACCCTTGCTATGAAAATCTTTAAGCAGTTGCGAAGAACCGCTGTCATGCAGAAAGAAAACACGCATCTATTGTATTGCAGCCCTAGCCTAATACTAGCAGTTTTAATGATTAGTTTGCCGTTCAATAGCGAACAGGTTGCCGCCGCTGTCGTGACCAATACCGAGTTTAATACGGGCAGCGAACCCATCCAGAAACAACAGGTCGCTATATTATCCATTCCTGGCGCTGATGCACTCGAGATTTCAATCCGCGGAGAACTTGATACAAGCCATGATGTCTTGCGGATTTATACCCTACAAAACGGCAAAACCCTAGGCAAAATCTTTGAAGGAAAAGGGCGCGTAGAACGCAGCACACCGCTCATTGTCAAAGGTGATAGCATTAAAGTCACTTTTAATGCACTAAAACCAACCACTCGTCCAGGTGCATTGGTCAGCATTGCTACCTTGTCACCCATGACTTTAATCAGCCAGATAAAAGAAAATATCAATCAAGTATTGCGCAACATAGAGCACAAGGGCGCGGCTTTAGCAAGTCAAGAAATTGAAAAAAGTCTGATACATTTTCAGGCGTTGCAAGCTAAATTACAAGCCGGACACCGTGCAGATGCTGAATTAGTGCAAATGATCAGCACCGCATTAACCCAATTGTCTTATAGTTATGCACGCATTGCCAAACTGCAAAAAACCTTAAAAGAAACTCACAGCAGTGCATTAAAGCAATTGGCAGACTTGAAAAAACAAACGCAAACCTATGCAGAACAAACAGCACAACGTCAAAATGCAGAAGAACAGCAGGTTAAACAAGCCCAGCACGCTTTGCTCAGCGTTACCGTCGAACTTGAGCGCAAGAAATTAGAGATTGCTGTAAAAGCCCGCCAAAGTTTAGCTAAATCCCTCACTTTGCAACACCAGGCTTGGCTGGCATTTCTGCAAGCGCAAACGGCATTGATACCCGCGTTAGAAGACTATTTGCAAAACCTGGATTTGTTGTTTTACAGTTTGAATTTGAATGCAGACATTTATCAAGAAACTGCTAATGTGATTCAACAAAATGCTGCCTTTGCTGCCGAAACCTTGGGTGGCATACATAATTTACGCGAAATCATTGAGGCATTAACGCAGAACTGGAAAAACATTGAAGCCTTAAGTATGAGATTAAATGAAATTGGTTTCTAAACTGCTAGTCTTCGTTTTTGCTAAAATCATAGTTGAGGTCTTTTTCTGGCGCTTCCACAAAATGACCTGCAATATAATCAATGCCGCATTGCCAAAGTTGATTTAAGCAGTACATATTTTCCACAAAAGGCGCAATCACTTGTTTTTTCTGCGCGTGCATTTCTTCGGTTAAGCTTTGGATGTTTTCTACCGCTTGAGGCTTTTTATTGCTTAAGGCTTGAATTAAACCATTATCCAGTTTAATAAACTCTGGTGATAATAAACGTATGAGTTGCGTTGAAGTCCCTTGTTCATCCAGATGACTTAAAGCAAAACGACAGCCCAATTCTCGCATTTTTTTAATGAAAGCCTGAGTTTTTTTAAGCTGTTCTTGCACCACTGTTTTGGGTATATCAAAAATTAATTGCTGGCGCGGAAAAGTTGCCAAACGCAGGCTACCGGCTAACCACTGGGGCATTGCTTCGTTTTCCACTGACGCGGCCGAAATACGCACAATAAAGGTAACGCAACGCTGTTGTTGGTGTTCGCGCATGAGTTTAATGATGGCGTGTTTAATTACCCAGCGATCAATGTCTTGCAATTGTCCGCTGGCTTGTGCGGTGGGTAAAAAGCGCTCAGGCAGGATGCTGCTGGGGCTATTTTTATCGGGGTTTTGCATCCGCAAGAGCACGTCGTAGAGTGCTTGTGAATCGCCATGCAGATGAGTAATAGGCTGATAAACCAGGAAAAATGAGTTGTATTTTAGAGCTAATTCAATGCTTTGCCGCCAATAGCTCTGGTGCTGTTGTTGGTGTTTTTCGGCTTGTGCATAGTCATGTAGTTTGACTTGATTACTGCCGATGCTTTGCCCTTGCAAGCAGGCGTTTTCTGCATTTTGCAGGATTTTCGCTGGGTGTTTGGCGTGCTGTTTTTCACATAGGCTGATACCGACTGTGCAGGTGCTTAAGATTTGTTCGCCGTCGTCTGCTTCGGTGACGTGGTTTTCCAGGGTGGTGCGAATCAGTTCAGCCAGGGCGCGGACATTGTTGAAGGAACGGTTTAGGGTGAGGAGCACAAAGGTGTCGTCATTTAGACGCGATAGCACTTCTTCGCTCTGTGCCTGGCTTTGCAGGAAATGCGCGGCTTCGACCACCAAGGATTCGGTGGCGGTCAACCCCATTGCCTGATCTAAATCACGGTAGTTGTCGAGTTTGATGTACAGCAAGCAGGGAGGCTGTTGTTCGTTGTTATGGTGTTTGCTGGCAATTTCGATTTGATCGAGTAAATACTTGCGTTTGTACAAACCAGTGAGCCGATCTCGGTTGCTGGATGCGGCGCTGGTGCTGATTTCCGCTAAAGTGGCTTGGTGCTGTTGTTGCCGATTCAAGCGTTTTTGGTAGGAACGTGCCCTTTGAATGCGATGCCGCACCAGTGCGGCTAAGTAGTTGCCTTCAACTTGGGTGTTAATGTAATCCTGGGCGATGCCCTGCCGATAAGCAGTTTCCAACGCTGCGCCAAATTCTTCGCTGAATAAAATCACGGGTAAATGTGCATATTTTTCTTGCTGGTGAATGATTTGCGCCAGTTCTACACCGCTTACGCCGGATAAATGCTGGTTCATGAGCACGAGCATGGGTGCGAATTTGTCTAGTGCTTGCGGCAACTGCATGGGTTTGAGCAGGGTTTTGAGTTGGATGTTTTCGGCGTGCAGCATCTCGCTGAACCCCTCGGCATATTCGCCGTCTTCATCCACAATCAGAACACGCAGGTTTTCGCTTTCCTGCGATTGCACCAGTTCAATGAGTTTGTCTATCAACAGATTGATATTGATGGGTTTGGTGAAATAGGCATGACCGCCGGCCCGCACTGCGGCAAGCCGCGCTTTCATGTCCACTCGTGCTGACATGAAAATCACCGGCAAGGGCTGCTGACGATGCTTTTGCAGGTTGTAAATAATGCGCGGACCGGCTAAATCATCTTCTGCCAGCATGATGTCCATCAGCAGTGCATCGGGTAGGCGTTGTCGCACCGCATCGGGCAAAAAATCAATTTGATTGAAAATTTTGACTTCAAAACCCGCGTGACGGATTTGTAGCGCCAAATAATTGGCTAATTCGGTGTCATCATCTACTAGATACAGCAACTTGCCAGACAAGGGAGGCGCTTGCGGAGTTGGCTGGTTTTCCATTGCGCTTTCGTTGTCTGGGTGCTGTGCCGCACGCTCAATAGCCTGCAAATGACTGCTGATATTGCTGTATTCCGCTGCATTGGCTGGACTGCTACGCGCTTGTAATGCTTGTAAAAAAACCTCCAGTTCGCGTGCTGTGCGACTGAGGGTTGCAAAACCAAAACTGCCTGCTGACCCCGCGATTTTATGCACTCTGGCGTATAACTCATCTAGGTGCTCCACTTGCCACTGGGCTTGTAAGCTGCCCCAGAGTTCTTGCAGCCTAGTTAGAGTGGCGGGGAGGTTTTCTGCATATTCCTCGCGCAAGGTTTGCAGGGTCTGTTCTAGGGTTTTTTCTGCCATGCTAGGCTCCTTTGGCAATCCTTAATCTTTACAAGCAATCTGCGGCAAAAGCTGGGTTTGTCCATCAAAGTTAAACAGTAAGTGCTGCGCTTGAAGCTGCATATGGCTATGCAGCTCGACACTTTCTTGGTCGTAATAAACAGTGCCGAATACTTCAATTTCGTTCCCTTGGCGGCTGCCTAGCAAACGAAACTGATGCTCAGGTCCGTCTGGTAGAAAGCGCACGCTGTAGAGCGCCTCCACATTATCAGCGTAAAAATGCAGGCGCACCGTGCGTAATTGCTGCTGCCCATTAAGCTGCACTTGACTGCTAAAGCAATAGTTTGGAGCAGATAACTGGACGTTTAAGCGCAAATCTTGCTGCTGGAGTTCTGCCCACAGCAAGCGCGAGGGATACCCTTCTTGCTGACTTTAAGCTGATAAGCACCAGGCGCCAGCAACATCCCTTGGCTAAAGGGCACGGGTGCATTGAGCAATTGAATTTCCGCAGTACTGGGCGTCGTGGTGACAAACAAGGCATAGCGCGGACTGGCGATGGGTGCGCTGGAAAGTGGTGCAGCGGTGATGCTTTTGCTGCTACTTTCTGGCGGTTGACGTAGCAATTGTTCCAGACTGTCTTCCGCCGCCAGTTTAATTTGCACACGCACATCTTGGGTGTTTAAGGTCAGTTTTTTGCGCTGCGTGACAAAGCCAGGATGCCGTACTTCAATTTCGTAAGTACCTGGTGCTAAACGCATTCCTGGCTGAAATTTAGGTTTGATATGGGTTATCACCACCTGCGCTTGCGACGGCTCAGTGGTGATAAATAAACGCGGATTTTCGCTGCGGGGTTTACCTGCGCGGGTGCTCTTGTCGGGCTGCAAAGTGACCAAAATGCGCCGCGAACGATGGCTGATTTCGATCCAAAAACGCCGCGTTTGATAGCCCGTTTTGCTGACCTGCGCTTCGTAGCGACCGGGCGCTAAACTGATGCCCTGACGGAACGCGGACTTGATATTCAAGAGTTTAATCTCTGCTGAGGCGGGCGTGGGATCAATGTGCAGAGGGTAAGTGCTGGCAGCTTGTAGCGGCACACAACTCAGCAGTAACCACCCCACGAAACACACACGCCAAGTACAACTCACTTAAATTTCCACCACAAAAATTGAACCCTGGGGATGATTGGGTTGCACAAAAATCCTCCCTTCATGTGCATCAACCACCATCTTGCAAAAGGTCAAACCTAAACCTATTTGTTTTACCCCTTTCTTTTTCAACTCAACTACTTCATATTTATTAAAAATACGTTCTCGATCCGCTTCAGGAATACCGCTGCCTTCATCCATCACTTGTAAGCGTAAATGATGACGACTATCAACCGGATTGCGCACATAAGAAAGTTTCAAAATCACAGTGCTATCTGGCGGAGAATATTGCAGTGCATTGGCTAATAAATTAGCAAAGACGCGACTAAACAAATTAGCATCTAAGTTCAGTTGAATGGGCGTTTCAGGTAAATCCAGTTGTAATTGAATGCCCCTGGATTTAGCAATAGTACCAAAATGTTTTTCAGCATTTCTTGCCATGTCACACAAATCTACTTTAGAACGGTTAAAATGCAGTTTACTTTCTTCTAGTTTTGCCATCATCAACATATCATTAACAAAAGAATCTAGGCGGTCTGATGCCATGCGAATCATATCCAGATGTTCTCTTTGTTCGGCATCTGTTAATTGCTCTTCTAATAAAGCGGCATGTAATTGAATGGAGGTGATGGGGCTAGACATATCATGCACTACCATATTGGACAATTCTTCACGCAAACGTAAAATACGCTCTAGCTGATCATACTGTTCTTTAATTCTTAACATGGAGCGCACCCGCGCTTTAAGTTCTAATTTATTCACTGGTTTTTGCAGAAAATCATCCGCTCCAGCTTCTGTGCCTTTAACGATAGCTTCTTTGGCGTCCATCACTGTTACCATAATGATAGGAATCGGTTGCCAACGCGGATTGGCTTTAATCTTTTGACACACCGAGAAACCATCGAGTCCGGGCATAATGACATCGAGAATAATCAAATCTGGCAAATAACCCTGCGTTAATTGCTGTATGAGTTGGTCACCATCTTCCAGCAATTGCAAATCATACCCTTGTCCTTCTAGCATTATTTGCACATAGGTGCGCATACTTAATTCATCATCAACAATTGCTATTTTCGCAGCGGACATAGCTGTTCCTTTTACGCGGTTTGCCGAATCATCGCGGATAAAATGCCAATGATTTTGCTGGGCTGTTCTTCCAAACTATAATCTTTTAAATCTATAAACACGGAAGTGGCGTTTAATTTCATAAATTTCCAATAAATCCCTGAAGTAACTGCTCCATAAATGTGTTTGACTTCGGTGTGCTCTTTCTGGTTATAAAGCTGTGCTGCTAACATTTCTGCGATACATTGCCCTAAACCGCTCATCATGTTTTCATTTTTAGCTTCCACGATAAGAATCACTGGGCTTTGCAAAAAGAGTTGTTCGGCAGATGAACTGACAATGAAATCACAGTAGCCGTTTAAGTTTTTGTCTTTATCTACATTAAACTCTATGCCAGAAAACAAACTGATTTGGCGTTTAAACTGTTTGCGTAGTTCTAATAGCACATTGGCAATTAATAATTCGGAACGGGCTTTTTCGGTATTGATGGCTATGGCTAACGGCAGGTTTTCTGCTAATGTCGCGGCGAAATACTCACTGAAATCAACCGCTGCTAAGTGCGAGAATAAACCTGTTTGTTCTATTAAGGTAAGCCCAAATTCAGTTTTCACTTGCTTTAGTTTAAGATCACTGTAAGACATGATGCTGTCTGCACTCAGTCATAGGGTTTATGTTCCTATTGGATTGCCCGTCAGTTCCATTTTGTCGCGCAAATTCTGCAAACGCTGGGCGGCATCTGCTTCAATTGCCTGCAAAATTTTTTCTTCCTGTTGTAATGCCCACATGTGCGCGTACACGCCTTTGGCTTTAAGGAGTTGGCTGTGCGTACCGCGTTCGACAATTTTGCCCTGTTCCATGACTAAAATTTGGTCAGCGTCCACAATAGTTGACAGGCGGTGGGCTATGACTAGGGTGCTGTGGTTTTTTGCCAGGGCTTGCAACGAGTTTTGAATATTTTGCTCGGTTTTTGAGTCTAGCGAAGAGGTGGCTTCGTCAAAAATCAGAATTTTGGGTTCTTTGAAAATTGCTCGCGCAATGGCAACGCGCTGTTTTTCGCCGCCGGATAATTTTAAGCCACGTTCCCCAACAACGGTTTCGTAGCCGTCTGGCAATGAGGTTATAAAGTCATGTAAATCAGCTAATTGCGCGGCTTGTTCGACTTCGGCACGGGTGGCGCCAGGTTTTGCGTAGGCGATATTGTAAAACAGGGTGTCGTTAAATAACACGGTGTCTTGCGGCACTATGCCAATTGCCGCCCGCAGGCTGTCTTGGGTAACGCTTCGCAGGTCTTGTCCATCAATACGCACACTGCCGCCGGTGACATCGTAAAAACGGTACAGTAATCGCGCCAAGGTGGATTTGCCAGCGCCGCTGGGTCCTACTACGGCAACTTTTTGTCCAGCGGCGATGACGAAATCTACTTCGTGCAGTATGGGACGCTCTTTTTGATAAGAAAAGCTCACTTGCTGAAAGGCGACGTTGCCTTCGGTGACTTGCAAGGGGCTGGCGCCGGCTTGATCGGTGATTTCTGGTTGTTCATTTAACAGATTAAACATGAGGTCCATGTCTGCCAGGGCGTATTTAATGGCGCGGTAGACGACGCCGAGAAAGCCCAGCGGCATGAAAAGTTGCAGCAAAAAGGCGTTGACCAGCACCAAATCGCCCAAACTCATGCTGCCGTCTAAAACGCCTTGGGTGGCAAATACCATGATGAGCGTCACGCCTATGGCAATGATGGCGCCTTGTCCAAAATTCAGCGCGGACATGGAGACTTGGCTTTGCACCGCTGCGTCTTCCCAGTCGTTTAGGGTGCGATCATAGCGTTCCAGTTCAAAGCGTTCGTTGCCAAAGTATTTGACGGTTTCGTAATTGATGAGGCTTTCGATAGCGCGGTTATTGGCTTCGGATTCGAGCGCGTTCATGCGATAGCGGTGGTGCATTCGCCAGTTGGTGACGGAAAAAGTGAACCAAATGTACACTCCGACGGTGATGAGGGTGACAAAGGTGAATTTGATGTCATAGCCGGACAACAGGATCAGCGCAATCAGCAAAAATTCAGCAGCAGTAGGTAATACATTGAAAATCATGTAATTAAGAATGGAACTGACACTTTGCGCGCCGCGATGTAAATCGCTGGAAATTGAGCCGGTTTTGCGCTCTAAGTGAAAACGCAGCGACAGTGCGTGCAAATGCGTCAGCACTGTGTTGGATAAGCGGCGCATGGCGCGGTAGCGTACTTTGGCAAAGATCGCGTCGCGCATTTCGTTAAACAAACCCGCAGAAAGCTTGAGCGCACCATACGCCAGCAATAGGCTTACAGGCAGAGCGATGGCAAGGCTTTTCGGGTGATCCAGGGTGTCAACAATGGCTTTCAGCAGTAACGGCAGCCCGACGTTGGCGGTTTTTGCCAAAATCAGCGCCGTCAGTGCCAGCAACACCCGTCCGCGATATTCCCATAAATAGGGCAGCAGGTTGCGGGTGTTTTGCCAATCGTTGCGGTTGTCATGCGGCGCTTCCGTGCGAGCGTGAGCCATCATAAGAAAAAATCCTTTGCGAAAGCCTGCGGTTGTTTAGATGAAGTACATTGGCGAGTGAGCAGAAGCGGATATTTTTAACGCAGCATCCAGTTACCTAAATCCGCATTCACCCCGTCGCCGCCTTCCTGTCCGTCTGCACCCAGAGAAAAAATGTCAATTTCTCCGTGTAATCCTGGACTTAAGTATAGGTATTCGTGCTGCCAAGGGTCCATCGGTAAGCGATCCAAATAGCCACCGGCTTTCCATTGTTTTGGGATAGGTTCAACAGCGGGCAGGTTGACTAAGGCTTCTAAGCTCTGGTCTGTAGTGGGGTAGACATAATTATCGAGTTTGTACAGTTTCAGTGCCGCTTCTATTGCACGAATATCTTGCTGGGCTTTGGTAACGCGGGCTTCGTCGGGGCGCCCCATGATTTTGGGCACTACTAAGGCGGCGAGTATCCCTAAAATCACCACCACCACCATGACTTCAATCAGCGTAAATCCCTGTGTATAGCGCCTTTGCATAGAAAAATCCTGTCTATTTGCGTGAAATTTGATGGAAAAATGCTCAGCGCGGGTCAGCTAAAGCTAAACTGCAACCAAGCCAAAAGCATTTAACCATGAAAAACCAAGCAGGCAAAGAATCCGGCGGAAACAGACTTAAAAAAAACCAGCCAGCCGATTATACTCAAGCTGCTACAAAACTAATCCGTTTCATTTAATTTAAGGAGAATGGCATGAACAACCTATGGAAAAGTTTGGTGCTGGGCGCGTTATTGAGCAGTACAGCGGCTTGGGCGGCAATTCAAAGCGAAGAAGTCAGTTATCAAAGCGACGGCGTGACGCTGAAAGGCTATCTCGCCTATGATGACAGCAGCAGCGAAAAACGCCCTGGCGTGCTGGTGGTGCATGAATGGTGGGGACATAACGAGTATGCGCGCAAACGTGCGCGGATGCTGGCAGAAATGGGCTACACGGCGCTGGCAGTGGACATGTACGGCGATGGCAAAACTGCTGATCATCCCAAAGATGCCAAAGCCTTTATGCTGGAAGTGCTAGAGCATATGGACACTGGCAAAGCGCGTTTTTTGGCAGCAAAAGACTTCTTGGAGGCGCATAAAACCGTCGAAAAAGGCAAAATCGCCGCAATTGGCTACTGCTTCGGCGGCGGCATGGTGCTAGGCATGGCGCGTGCCGGTGTAGATTTAGCCGGCGTGGCAAGCTTTCACGGCAGCTTAGGCGCGAAAGCACCTGCTAAAAAAGGCGAAATCAAAGCTAAAGTACGGGTCTTTACCGGCGCCAAAGACCCCATGAGTCCATCTGAACAAGTACAAATGTTTGAAGAGGAAATGAAAGCGGCTGAAGCCGATTACCAGGTGGTGGTTTATCCTAATGCCAAACACAGCTTTACCAATCCTGATGCGGATGCGTTTGGCACAAAATTCGACATGCCGCTGGCTTATGATGCAGAGGCAGATAAGGATTCCTGGAGCAAGCTGCAAGACTTCTTAAAAGACTTGTTTAAATAGACTGGTTGCATTCCCCTGACAGGCTTGGCGTGTCAAAACGCCAGGCTTGTTTTTTTGGCGAACCTGCCTTTATCCTTCCCACGGCAAACAACCCATTGTTTTTATAAAACTTTACCAGGAAGAATCCCATGTGCGGCATTTGCGGAGAACTGCGCTTTGATCACCAATCCCCCGATTTAGACCGCTTGCAACGCATGATGAACACGCTGGCGCGGCGCGGTCCTGACCAAGCGGGCAGCTACTTAGAAGGTGCTCTGGCGTTTGGACATAGGCGCTTGTCTATCATTGATCTGTCCAACCGAGCGCATCAGCCGATGATAGACAGCGAGCTAGGCTTGGCGCTGGTATTCAATGGCACTCTTTACAACTACCGCAGTTTGCGAACGCAATTATCCGGTTTAGGCTACCGTTTTTTTTCTGAAGGCGACACTGAAGTCATACTCAAAGCCTATCACGCTTGGGGCGATGAGTGCGTGACGCACTTCCAAGGCATGTTTGCTTTTGCGCTCTGGGATAAACGCCAGCGCAGCCTGTTGCTGTGCCGCGACCGCTTAGGCATCAAGCCCCTGTACTACGCGCAAGACGGGCAACATTTCCGTTTTGCTTCCACGCTTCAGGCATTGCTGGCAGGCGGCGGCATTGACACGCGCCTTGATCCCATCGCGCTACATTATCAAATGACTTTGCACGCGGTTGTGCCCGCTCCCCACACCATAGTGCAAGGCATCCGCAAACTGCCGCCGGCCACCACTTTGAAAATTGATGCGCGTGGACGCCAAACCCAGCGCCATTATTGGCAGTTAAAGGCAACTCGCCCAACACTACCGCACACTGAAAACGAATGGTTAGAAGCGGTTCATGCCAGCTTGCGCGAAGCGGTGGAAAAACGCCGATTGGCAGCGGATGTGCCGGTGGGCGTTTTGCTGTCGGGCGGTTTGGATTCCAGCTTGCTGGTTGCATTGCTGGCGGAAAATGGCGATCAGGATAATCTGCTCACCTTTTCCATTGGCTTTGAAGATCAACCCGAAGAAAAAGGCAGCGAATTTGAGTATTCCGATCAAGTGGTGGCGCGTTATCCCACCCAGCATCACAAATTCGTCATCGCCAATGCGCAAGTGTTGCAGCGCCTCCCAGAAGCCATTGAAGCCATGTCAGAGCCAATGGTGGCGCAGGATGCGGTGGCTTTTTATCTACTCAGCGAACAGGTTGCGCAACACGCCAAAGTCGTGCAAAGCGGACAGGGCGCGGACGAAGTGTTTGCTGGTTATTTTTGGTATCCGCTGATGCAGCAAGCACAAGGCACTGCTTTAGAACGCTTTGCGCCGCTGTATTTTGATCGCCCGCACCAAGAGTTTTTGCAGGCAGTTACGCCGGAATTTCAGGGCGAAGACTACAGTTCGCAGCTGATCGCCGCACGTTTAGGCGAAGCCGATGCGGATGAGTTTTTAGACCAGGTGTTGCGCATGGATACCACCCTACTGATTACCGACGATCCGGTTAAGCGCGTGGATAACATGACGATGGCGTGGGGCTTGGAAGCGCGAGTGCCTTTTTTAGATCATCAACTGGTCGAGCTTGCCGCGCAAATGCCGCCCGCCATGAAGCTTAAAGACGGCGGCAAATACCCGCTCAAAGCCATTGCGCGCAAACTCCTGCCCGCCGCTGTGATTGATCGTCCAAAAGGCTACTTTCCGGTGCCGGCACTTAAATATGTGCGCGGCGAGTTTTACGCTTTCATGCGCGATACGCTGGAATCCAGTGCTTGCCGCCAGCGCGGTCTTTACCAACGCGATTACGTCAACCTGTTGCTGGCAAATCCTGAGCCGCATTTGACCCCCATCAAAGGCAGCAAGCTCTGGCATCTCGCCCTGTTAGAGCTTTGGCTACAAACCCATATTGATTAAAATTTTCTTTTATTTTTCAATATATTGAGCGGGTTGTGAAGGTACTAGACGCCTAACATGCTTTCTAACTTCTTACAGACGGCTTTGAGTACCTGAATCCGCGCAAAGTTTTTGTCATTGCCAGCGACCAGTGTCCAGGGCGCATAACTGGTGCTGGTGCGGGCTACCATGTCGTTGACGGCGATGCCGTATTGATCCCATTTTTCTCGATTACGCCAGTCTTCGTCAGTGATTTTGTGTTTTTTATAGGGGACTTTTTCGCGGTCTTTGAAGCGTGCCAGTTGTTCGTCTTTGTCAATGTGCATCCAGAATTTCATCAGCAGGCTGCCGTGTTTAACGAGCATTTCTTCAAAGTTGTTGATTTCTAAATAGGCTCTCATCCATTCTTGTTCGCTGGCAAAGCCTTCTACGCGCTCAACCAGCACGCGCCCATACCAGGAGCGGTCATACACAGTGAAAGTGCCAGCGCGTGGGATGTGCCGCCAAAAACGCCACAGGTAATGGTGCGCTCGCTCTTCGTCGGTTGGCGCAGCGGTGGAAATCACTTGATACAAACGCGCATCCATTGCTTGTGTCATGCGCCGGATTGTGCCGCCTTTGCCGCCAGCGTCTACGCCTTCAAACACCACCAGGCTGGAGATTTTCTTTTCGTGTGCCGCCCACGCCAGTTGATGCAAGCGCCCTTGCCATTTTTCCAATTCTTTGATGTACGTTTTCTCATCCAAAGACCGGGTTAAGTCAATTTGATCTAGCACGGTGCGCGTTGCAGCGGGGGAATGTTCGGCAATGGGTAATGCGGTAGTGGCAGTGGGTTTAATTTTCGTGGTGGACTGTACAGCGGCGTCAGCGTCAAGATATTTGCGCAGCACTTCTAGCACGGTGCGCCCGACGGTTAAATCGCGGTAGCGGCGATCTGAGGCTTCGACCAAATGCCAAGGTGATTCTGCTGTGTCTGTGTGACGTATTGCGCTTTCTGCGGCGGTTTCAAATTCTCGGTGCAATTCCACATGCTTCCAGTCACGTTCTGACACGCTGCGCATGGTGTTTGGATCATTTTCCGATTTTTTCAGGCGTTTAACCTGTTCATCATGGGATAAATGCAGCCAGAATTTGATGATAATAGTGTTGTCTTGCGCCAGCATGGTTTCAAATCGGCGGATTTGCGATAACTGATTATCCAGTTCGGATTTATTCAGCAAACCGTAGGCATAATCGCGGATCGGGTCAACATACCAGCCGCCGAAAAAAATCCCAATTTGCCCGCGCCCGGGCAATTTGCGCCAGTAACGCCAAAATTTCGGACGCTCACGCTCTTCCTCGCTGAGTTGCTCAAAAGAAACCGTCATCATGCCACGCGGGTCTAGCCATTCATTCAGCCGATTCACCACGTCGCCGCGCCCAGCGCCGTCTGTGCCTGAGACCAGAATGATCACCGGATGTTTAGTTTTGCTCAAGGCAAATTGCATCTGTAGCAATTCTGCGCGTAAATCAGGAATTTGCGTTTTATAGTCTTCTTTGCTGACTGCTCTACCAAGTTCTGCGGCTTCAAACATAGTTGTGCTCCTGCTGTGTTGTTGTGATGTGCAAAATATACTATGTCTTATGCGAAATTACCTGAAGATGTGGCGCTTATCGCGCACTTTCGCTACACCAATCGCACAGAATGTAATGAACAGGGGCATTAATGCTGGCATTGCGGACAATAATAACTGCTACGCTGTCCTAACGTCACCTGACGAATCGGCGCTTGGCACTGCGGACACGCCAGCCCAGTGCGCCCGTAAACATTTAAGGATTGCTGAAAATAGCCAGGTTCGCCCGCGCCATTGTAGAAATCGCGTAACGTAGTGCCGCCTTGCACAATAGCGGCTTGCAAAACCTGTTGAATGGCATTTGCTAATCTTTCGTAACGCGCCAAGGCAATGCGCCCAGCGGCACGTTGCGGATGAATGCCGGCTAAAAACAAGCTTTCGCTGGCATAAATATTTCCCACGCCCACCACTATGTGACTGTCCATAATCAGATTTTTCACCGCACTCTGTTTATGCTGAGCACGTTCGTGCAAATAAGCACCCGTAAAATCTGCTGACAGAGGTTCGGGACCCAAGTCTGCCAGCAACCTATGCTGCCAGGGATCGCCTTCAACCCAGAGCACACAGCCAAAACGGCGCGGATCCTTGTAGCGCAACAAGCAACCATTGCTCAAATGTACATCCAGGTGCTCATGTTTTTGCGGCAAAGCATAGGTTTCTAACACACGCAAACTGCCCGACATGCCTAAATGTATCAAAATATGTCCAACCTGACGTGGCGAGCGGCAGGGTAACAGCAAATATTTACCGCGCCGTTGCACATCACTAATGCAGCAATCCTGCACTTGCTCAGCAAAATCAGCAGGAATTGCCCAGCGCAAGCGCGGCTCGCGGATACACACCCGGCGAATACATTGCCCCTGCACATGCGGCAATATGCCTAAGCGCGTGGTTTCAACTTCAGGAAGTTCTGGCATTTTAATGTCATGTTTATAAAGGATAATTTGGATCAAAGTTTTTATAATGCAGCTTAAACCCATTCAGAACAAAAACACAAAAAACAACACACATACGTCAAATACCATTTGGCGGGACTGGCTTCAACTGCGATCTGTAGTCCATAATCCTCAATTTCCAATGATTTGCAAAAATGCCTGCCGGCACACTCTCCAAATGCAAATAAACACACTATAAAACAGACAACTAGAAACAAAAATCAGATGCGTTCAAAGCGTCATACTTGATTATAAGTGTTTCAGCTCAATTTTCAGATAAATCCATAAACTTTATGTTTATCTGAATTAAAAACAACAAACCCTGCAAACTTGTTTAAAATAACAGCAATTTGCTCTATTAAACTATTGGCTATTAAATAACAGGCTTGCTACAAAAAAACACCGGGATTCAGGCGCATGGCATTAAGAACTAAGCTCTCAGGATTGGTATTCATACCTATTATATTGACTTTTCTAATATTGGGACACATCTT
This sequence comes from Thiomargarita sp., assembly GCA_020720115.1. GTDB lineage: Bacteria > Pseudomonadota > Gammaproteobacteria > Beggiatoales > Beggiatoaceae > BB31. Next base: position 19,688 of record DYPD01000002.1, read on the forward strand.
CTATAATTATGTAATACAAACAGAAGAACAGATGGTGTTGTATAAAATGCACAGCCAGTTAACACAATTACAGCAAGAAACCCAGGCACAAATCCAGTTAGCAGAAAAAGATATTGTACTCTTAAGCTATGTTCCAGCGATAATGCAATTTGTCAATAATTTGCCAACGCCAGCCCCCTCAATCACACAAAACCTACTACAAGCCTTTGCGCAATTCATGCAAACCCAAACGCAATACTATGAAGCGCGTTTACTGAATGCCGAAGGATTTGAACTAGCGCGTTATGTCACAGACGAACACAGCTTACCCAATTGGAGTAAAAATGAAAAACCCTCCACCTATTTTCAACAGCTACAAACCTCTACTACTGAAATCAATACGCACGCATATCACAATCCAGACAACAATGAACTGGCATTGATAACTAGCCAAAAACTCTATACCAAGCACCCCCAACCCACTACCCCTAGTGCATACTTGTTGCTGACCTTAAAACCGCAGCCTTTGCTGAATGCAGTTAAACTACCAGAGTTTAATCAAAAAGGGTATTTTTTATTGATAGATCAAGAGGGGCTACTACTCGCCGCCTCCCCGCATAGCTACCTATATTCTTCTCCGCATCAACAACTAGCCACACAAGAATTGATAAAGCGTTGGCAACAGCAAGATAAATCAGTCCAGCAATGGCAGCTAAACCTATTAAATGAAGAGCTAATTGTGATGGGACAGCAAGTAGATCAACAACTTTACTTGTTTGCCGCATTACCGCAATCAACTCTACAAGCAACCGGGCAAAAATTTGCTTTGTATTTTTTCTTCATAGGTTTAGTGGTACTAACGCTATTTCTACTTATAATCTATTGGTTCCTCAATCAGTATTTAATCCGCCCTATACAGCAGCTTGCACAAGCGACTCAAGCAGTTAAAGTTGGGCAATTACATGTGCGTATAGAACATCCACAAAACGATGAAATTGGGCTTTTGTATTGGCAATTTAATCGCATGATGGAACGCTTAAAACATGCAGTCAATGAAGTTGAAAATGCGAACACTCAGTTAGAAGAAAAAGTGAAAGAACGTACTGCAAGTTTAGAATCAATCAATAAAGAATTGAGTCTGGCACAACGACAAGCAGAAATGCTCAATCATGCCAAAACTGAGTTTGTTGCCAGTATTAGTCATGAATTGCGCACACCTATGAATGGCATTCTAGGTATGACCGAAGTGATTCTGGATAACCCGCTTAATCCAGAATTGCGCCAACAAATGAATGTCATTCACGATGCAGGGAAAACCTTGTTGGTCTTGATCAATGAATTACTGGATTTATCTGCATTAGAAACCGGACATATGAAATTAAATCTACGCCCATTTGATTTGCGTCAAACAGTGCGCGAATCTATTGCTTTAATTCATACCCGTGCAAAAGATAAAGGATTACATCTGTATACGCATCTTGCTGAAGAGGCGCCTACTTATGTGCTAGGAGATAATCAACGCTTGCGCCAAGCGATTCTAAATTTATTAATGAATGCGGTTAAATTTACTCATCAAGGACACATTGATCTCCATTTAACCACTCTGCCCGTAACGCAAGCCGAAACGGCGTTAATCAAAATCACCATAGAGGATACCGGTATAGGTATTCCGCAAGATAAACAGGCGCATTTATTTGAGTTGATTAAACCCTTAGATAAGGTTTCTACCCGCAGTTACCAGGGGGCTGGCTTAGGTTTATATATTTGTCATGAATTGATTCAACTGATGGGTGGAGACTTAGGTGTGCAGAGTACAGTCGGACAAGGTAGTCAATTCTGGTTTACTTTAGAATTTGCTATCCCAGAATACTTAAAAACTGAATTACAGAATTCGCTTAAACCCGATACTTTACCCCCTGATCCTGGTTTACAACTGCAACAACGCCATGTATTAGTGGTAGAAGATAATCGCGTAAACCAAATGGTTGCGGGTTTATTATTACAACGCTTAGGCTATAAAGTGAGCATGGCGAATAATGGACAAGAAGCTTTAACTCTGTTACAACAAAACCAGTATGATTTGGTGCTGATGGATGTACAAATGCCGGTCTTAGATGGACTCAGTGCAACCCGCCGTATCCGAGAAATAGAAAAAAATCAGCAACGGCATTTGCCTATTATTGCCATGACCGCCAATGCTTCAGATCAAGATAGAATGCAATGTATGGTTGCTGGCATGGATGATTTTATGCAGAAACCCGTGATGCAGAAATCCTTACAAATGCTGTTAAAGAAATGGCTGCATCAATAACTATGTAAATTTACTATTTATCAGGAGAAAAACAGATGTCGGAGACAGAACACCAAGATGAAACCGGAATTGCCGCTCATGCAACCGAGAATCCCCTAGATGCTACAAATTCTACGGAAGAATCTGAAACACAAGCTAATGCAGGTAGTACGCTGGTACATTATAAGGAAGTGCTGCCTACAACTTTGCCCATTTTGCCGTTATTGCACCGTCCATTCTTTCCTGGGCAAGCGGTGCCCTTGGTGGTAGAAGGAGAACCGTGGAAACAAACTATTGAAATGGTGGTGGCGAGTGAACAAAAAATGTTGGGTTTGGTGTTGCTAAAAGATGCAAATTTGCTCAACAATTCATCAGATCATGCGCAAACTAAAGATTTCTATACTATGGGGACTGCTTGTCGTTTGCATCGTGTTGCGCAATCTGATGATAAATTGCAAATTATGGTGGAAGGTTTACAGCGTTTTCGCATTGAAACTTGGATTTCTCAGCAACCGCCTTTTATTGTGCAACCGCATTATTATCCAGAGCCTCGTTATGAGGATATGGAAGAATTAAAACCCTATGTATTGGCTATTATCAATACCATTAGGGAGTTGTTGCCATTAAATCCACTTTATGGAGAAGAACTTAAAATTTTCTTAGAGCGTTTTGCTCCTGATGATCCTTCACATCTTGCTGACTTTGCTGCGAGTCTTACTACTTCTAATGCTGCCGAATTGCAAATTGTGTTAGAAACAGTACCCCTGCTCAAGCGAGTGGAAAAAGTTTTAACTTTGCTGAATAAAGAATTGCAAACGGCTAAAACTCAAACTGAAATCCGCAAGCAGGTTGAAGAGAAAATGGAAAAGCAGCACCGCGAATTTTTGCTGCATGAACAACTAAAAACAATACAAAAGGAATTGGGGTTAGAAAAAGATGATCGCACTGCTGAACTGGAGAAATTTCAAAAACGTTTGCACACTTTACAATTAACACCTGAAGCTGAGCAGGTTGTTAAGGATGAAATGGATAAATTAAAAATGCTGGAACCAGGTTCAGCGGAATATAATGTCAGTCGTAATTATTTGGATTGGTTGTCGCTATTACCTTGGGGAAAATATTCTGCAGATAAGCTCAATATTAAATCAGCGCGTAAAGTGCTGGATGGGGATCATGAAGGTTTGGAAGATGTGAAACAACGTATTATTGAGTTCATTGGTGTAGGAAATCTTAAAGGGAGTATTCAAGGCACTATTTTGCTTTTGGTGGGTCCGCCAGGCGTTGGTAAAACTTCTATTGGGCGTTCAGTTGCTAATGCAATTGGGCGCGAGTTTTATCGTTTTTCTATTGGTGGGATGCGTGATGAAGCTGAAATTAAGGGGCATCGTCGTACTTATATTGGTGCGATGCCTGGAAAATTTGTTCAAGCAATGAAATCTGTTGGCAGTGCAAATCCGGTGATTATGTTGGATGAAATTGACAAAATCGGCGCTTCTTATCATGGTGATCCTGCTTCTGCGTTGTTAGAGGTGCTTGATCCAGAACAGAATGTTGATTTTTTGGATCATTATATGGATGTGCGTTTTGATCTTTCTAAAGTGTTCTTTATTTGTACCGCAAATCAACTTGATACCATTCCGGCGGCTTTATTGGATCGCATGGAGGTGATTAATTTATCTGGCTATTTAACCAGTGAAAAAGTGCAAATTGCAAAGAAACACCTGTTGCGGCGGCAATTTGAGCGCAATGGTTTGGAAAGAACCGATGTGCGTATTTCCGATAAAATTCTATGCAAAATCATTGAAAACTATGCGCGGGAAGCGGGTGTGCGCAATTTGGAAAAGCGTTTAGGCATTATTTGTCGCAAATGTGCGGTGAAAATCCTCGAAGGTGCGGAAAAGCCGATTAAAATCACGGAAAAGAATCTCGCTGATTTCCTTGGTAAAGCGGTGTTTGAAAATGAGCACCCTTTGCAGGGTACGGGTATTGTCACTGGTTTGGCGTGGACGGCGATGGGCGGGGCGACTTTAAGTATTGAGGTGAATTTGGTACACAGTTATACGCGGGGTTTTAAGCTTACTGGGCAATTAGGTGAGGTGATGCGCGAGTCGGCTGAGATTGCTTATAGTTATGTGGTTTCTCAGTGTAAGGCATTGAATATAGCGGAACATTTTTTTGAAAATGCCTTTATTCATGTGCATGTGCCAGCGGGTGCGACACCGAAAGATGGACCGAGTGCCGGGATTACGATGGCTTCGGCGTTGGTTTCTTTGGCAAGACGGCAGCCGCCTCAGTCGGGTTTTGCCATGACCGGGGAATTGACTTTGACGGGTGAGGTGTTGCCGATTGGTGGGGTGCGGGAAAAGGTGATTGCGGCGCGGCGTGTGAATATCTATAAGCTGATTTTGCCTAAGGCGAATCAAGGGGATTTTGAGGCATTGCCTGATTACATCCGCGAAGGCATTGAAGCGCATTTTGTTGGGCGCTATGAACAGGTGTTTAAGTTGTTGTTTTAACTGGATAGTTCCTTGCCATTTTTGACTTGACGGCGAAGGTTTTGCAAGACGCTTTGTAAGCCTTCTTCAATGGTGGGGTGGTAGTAGGGCATTTTGAGCAGGTCAAATACCGTCAGTTCTTGTTCTACTGCCCATGCTAATAGGTGTGCGATATGTTCGCCACGCGGAATCATGAGACTTGCGCCTAAGATTTTGCCGCCGTTTTTAGCTGCGTAAACCCGCATCATGCCTTGATCGTGTCCCATCAAGACGGCGCGACTTTGGCGTTGAAAATCCAATTCTGCCACTACAACCTCATGGTTTTGTTGTAATTTTTCAAAGCTTTCGCCTATTTGCGCAATATTCGGCTCAGTGAAAATAATGGAGAGGGGAACGCGGCGCGGAAAGCTTTTGACCTCGTGCGCTACGTTGTAAGCGGCAATGCGCCCTTCGTCGCCGGCTTCGTGCATGGACATGCGGTCGCCCGTGACATCGCCAGCGAGAAAAATAGGATAATCGCCCAATTGCAGGGTATTGGGGTTGAAGTTTGGTAAACCTGCATCATTCCATTCTAAGCTGAGGTTTTCTAAACCTAATGTGTCCAAATCAGGGCGCCGCCCCACACACAAGAGAATTTTCTTCACTACGGCACTGGTGTGCCCGCTGTGTATGCGTAGCCAGTCGCGCTCGGTTTCTATTTCAACGCTGTTGCCAGTCCAGAAATGGAAATCTTCAATCAACAATTGCCGCGCTGTTTTGCGGATAAAGGGATCGCTGATGCCGCCAATTTGTTGGGCTTGATCAAAGCCCGTGACGCGCACTCCCAGCCGGCTCAGGGCTTGCCCTAACTCCAATCCCGCCGCGCCCAATCCTATGACTGCTATATCGCTGGGTAAGTCTTTTTGTTCAAACAGCGTATCTGTGGTGAGTATGTAGTCTTTGAACGACGCCCACTGTGGCGGAATAATGGGTGATGAACCGGTAGCGATAATGATTTTATCGGCGCGAATGTATTCGTCATTGACTACCAGCACATCAGGTTCGACAAAACGCGCATAGCCAGTGATGCGGTTGGCTTCGGGAATTTTCAGTAACCCACTGAGCACGCGGGCAATGAAGCGGTCGCGCAGGTCGCGCACCGAGTCCAGCACCAGCGGCAGATTAACCCGCAGGTTTTCCGTGCCTTCAATGCCGTTGTGGGCGAAATACTGGCGGCGGTGGAAGTCTTCGGCGATTTGCAGCAGCGCCTTGGAGGGCATACAGCCGCTGCGCACGCTGGTAGTGCCGTAAGCACCGCCGTTGATGAGGACAAAATTTCCGTCAGTGGCGTCACGCACTGCCGGAGTCGCGTACAACCCGGCAGAACCTGCACCAATAATGGCAACTGCAACCTGTCTATTGATATTCATGGGTTTTTTAAGAGGTTTTTGAGAACAACTGCCTGGATGAAGGGTTATTGGGTAAAAATTTCTTCCAGCAACTGAGCACCGAGAATCTTTTGCGCCCACAGCATAAGTTGTTCACTGGAAGCCTGCTGGATTTGTTCTTTTATTGAGTTGGGTAATGCACCAAATTTTGTTTCAAGTTGTAAAAGAAGCATATCTGCTAAACCCTGCTGTATGCCTTCTACCCGACCTTCTACCCGACCTTTAAGCAAGCCCCCCTGGTAAGAAGCTAAGTCACTGATTTTGGTAGCACTCAACATTTCTGTTTCCTCTCGCAATAGGGTTTGCAAATCGCGGTTGCTGGATAAAATTTCCAACATACTCCAATACTCTCGAAAAACCTGCGCATTATCGCCTAACAAAAAGGCTAATCGCTGCACAATATGGCGCACCACTTGATGCGGGTCTTGCTCTTTGAAATCGCACAAGATTGCCAGCACCAGCGCGTCGGGATTATCTTGCTGCAAAAAAGTTTGGCAATCAATGCTACGCATGTCCAGCAATTCATAGCGATAGGAGAGATTTACTTCTTCTAAAGTATTGGACATGCGCAACTTTTTCGCGCCTATATAAATCACATACTGATAAATGCGTTGTTTAGGGTAGGCTTGCGCAATATCTAGGCGATAACGCAACATGCGCAAAGGCATGTGTGCCTGATTGTTGTTTTGCACTTCAATATGTAGCAAATACTCTTCTGGCGCTTTGACATGCAATAACAAATCTGCTCGGCGGTCTTCAATGCGTTGAAACTCAGTTTCCAATAATTCCGCTTCTTGCACATCTAATTTAAATAGATAAATAGCTAAATCCAGCGCAATGCGTTTGAGCAGATGTTTAGAAACAATATCCTTATCTGCCATCATGATTGTTCGCATTCATCAGCAGAAACAGGCATAAAATGCCGCGGTGTAAGGCTTTTAGCATGAGGTTTTCCCCTTTGAGCGGATGACAAAAGCGCCACCATTGTAGCGAAAAAAATTTATCACCACCTATCTTCTTCAAAGCCAAACCATAAAAGCGTGAAATTTTAAGCCACTTCCTGCATCTGCGCTGCTGGAAGCGAGGGCAGCACAACCGGCAACACCATGCGAAAGCAACTGCCCTTACCCGGTTCGCTGACTGCCTCAATAGTGCCCCCCAACATCAGACAAAATTGCTTGGTAATGGCTAAACCCAAGCCAGTGCCGCCATATTTGCGCGTAGTGGAATTATCCGCTTGAGTAAAGGCTTGAAAGACTTTTCCGACTTGCTCAACGGACATACCAATACCATGATCAATGACTTCAAAAACAATGCACTCTTGCGTCTGATTGGGATGGCGAAAAGCGCGCAAAATAATTTTATCTTGGCGCGTAAATTTGCTGGCATTACTGAGAAGATTACACAAATTTTGGCGGATTTTAGTCATATCTGAATACATCTCACCGAGATGTGGATCATAATCAATTTCCAAGGTATTGGCGTTTTTTTCCAATAAGGGTTGAATGATCACGCGCACTTCTTTAATCAATTGTTTAAGCGTAAAATTTTCTGCATAGACCGTCATTTTACCCGATTCTATTTTAGAAATATCGAGAATGTCATTGATGATACTCAGCAAGTGTACTCCTGCACTGCGGATTTGTTCTAGTTCTTCTAAATTATCATAGCGCCCAGAGGCGCGGGCTTCTTCTGCTAATAAATCACTGTAGCCAATGACCGCATTTAAGGGTGTGCGTAATTCATGACTCATATTGGCTAGAAATTGGCTTTTGGCACGATTAGCACATTTTGCAGCTTCCATTGCGCCTGCCAGTTCTTCATTACGCTGTGCCAAATCATTGTAAATAGTGTCTAATTGTGCCTGATAATTTTGTAAGGAGAGACGTAATTGTTCGAGTTCTTGAACCGGTAAACCTTGTAAAGCAGTAGAAATTTTGCCCGATTCTTCCGTGCAACTATGGCGCAAAACATCCAGATAATTGACTAAGCGACGCAATGGAAAACCAAACAGCAACAGAATAATCACATAATAAAGCGCAGAAATCAGCACAATGAGCAACCCGACATGCCAAAGTGTGCGTTCCATAATCTGCTCTAAGGCATCCGTTGTTTGTTGTTTGAGGGTGGTAAAAGCAATGTGGTTTGCCGTTTGCGCAAAAGGTAATTGCATTCCTTCTGGTAAGATCAAACGCAAGCTGTTAGGTTCAACAAAGCGAAAGCGGTTGAGTTGTTGCAAGCCTTTTAATAAATCCAAACGCAGTCCAGCAAAACCCAGCAGTTGTGCGTCATTTTTAACCGGAAAAAAGTAAAACACTAAACTCTGTTCAGCGGTTTCCTGCGTATAAAAGTGTGCTTGTACTTCTGTGGCGGTGGGCGGGCTAATTTCTGCTGGCAGTAAGGCATTGAGCACTTTTCCTTGATGCAAGTTTTTGCCATTTTTATTGTATAACTCAAATGCTTTCAAATAGGTGGGTAAACCTACATCTTGTAGACGACTTTCATGCCAATAGCTGTAATACACCGGATTTTTCAACTGTTGGTGTACTTCGTTCCAATCGCTAATGCGCTGTTCAAGTTGCTTGATGTCTATGTGCAATATTTCTAAAGCACGCTGAATTTCTTCTCTAGCTGCCTGTTGTTCCTGATGCTGTGAGATTTGTTTGACCTGCTGCATTTGGTGCAACATCACGCCAGCGATTAAAGCAAACAATGCCAGCGAGGCGACAAACAACAGCAGTGCATAAACCGTAAATGGCAGCGATAAGTGCATAGTTTGTTTCATGGTTTATTAAGCAACTCTTGCAGTAATTCTTCAATCAGGTTGTGCAAATCAAATTCATGTTCTGCATCAAATAAATGGTTTGCACCTTCAATGCCGTGTACCATGACAGCCTCTTTTGCTAGGCTGCCAAGCCAATCAGTGTCAATGCGGTTGTCTTGCGTACCAATGATCACATAGGTGGGTACTTTGAGATTTTGTACTGCTTGAGTTGTAAAGGCTTTGTTCCAACGCAAGTAAGACCAGTAATTTTGTGGTAGCGTCGGGTATTTTTTACAGAAAGCTAATTGGTAGGTTTGTGGCATTGGAGGTTGAGTGCTGTTGGCGGCTTGTTCCACTTTTGCCAGGGTTTCAGCCGATAAGTGTTCGCTGACATAAACTAAGCTGGTTAAAATTAAGCCAATGACGCCAGGTTCCGGGTGAGCGTTTTGATATGCTAGCAGTTGTAAACTGCCAAAGCTGTGTCCTAGCAGCACTATTTGAGTCAGGTTTTTCTGTTTTAACCATTTGATCCAAGTCTGAATTTCCTGCGTTTCTTCATCTAGGCTGTGGATGTGAATGGCTTCACAACTCAGGCTGGTTTTGCGCCTGTCAATACCAAGCGACAAGCTTGGGCTGAGTACGGAATAATCGCTGGCAACCAGTGTATCCATTAGACGTTGCACTGTGGAAAATCCAGAAGTCTGTAAAAATCCGTGTAAAATCAATATAACAGGCTTATCTGGCGCACCCTGGTAAAATTGTGCTAAAGCGGTCATACCATTTGGCATGGATAATTGGATTGTTTGCTCTTGTGCTTGGGTAGGGGAAAAGTGAAATAGTGTGCATGATTATGCCTCTGGTGGTTTTGTTGATATGATCTTATTGATAAATCTGCCGGATATGTAGCTTTAAAAATGTTTCTCAGCACGGCAGACCGCATGGCTGTTGTTTGTTACACCGCCGTAACAATATACCAGGAATCCTTATGTCAACAAGTATACCAGCAGAGCCTCAAGGAATACGCGCAGTTGTAGACCAGGATGAGGTTTACGAAAATGAACTGCTTAAGAGAGTCAGGTTGCTTGGCAGCCTGTTAGGGAATGTTATCAAGGAACAAGCAGGTGAAGCTATTTTCGAGTTAGTCGAAACTTTGCGCTTTGGTTTTGTACGCTTGCATGAGCAGGAAGAATTAAAACGCCGTGCTGAATTGGAAGACATGATTGCTGCACTTAACCCGCAGCAATTAACCCATGTCATCCGCGCTTTTAATCTGTACTTTTTTCTATTTAATGCGGCTGAAGAACAATTTCTGCATGAGCAACGCGAACGTAATACTTGGTCTGGTTCTTTTTACGAATGCTTTAGCAAACTCAAAGCGCAAGGCATGAGCGCCGCTGAATTAGAAACTTTCCTGCAAGGCATTTCTTACACACCGGTTTTGACTGCGCATCCTACCGAGTCTCGCCGCCAATCAGTACAAGAAATTTTACGCAAAATTTTCAATAACTTGCAAAAAATCTCTACCCCCGAACTGGCGCAAGGCTTAACCAAGCGGCGGGAGCAGGTGCTCATGCGCCATATCCGTTTGCTGTGGTTTACCAACGAAATGCGTCCTAACCGTTTGCGTGTGCTGGATGAAATCAATAATGGCTTGCGTTTTTATCATGACAGTCTGTTTCGTGCGGTGCCTTTGCTCTACCGTGAAGCAGAAAATGCGTTGGTGCAAGTGTACCCGGACGCTGAATTTGATATTCCACCGTTGTTGAATTTTGGTACTTGGATTGGCGGTGATCGTGATGGCAATCCGCATGTGACGACTGAAGTAACAGTATTAGCCTTGCGCCGCCAGCACGCCACAGTGCTTGAATTTTATCTAAATCAATTGAAAGACTTGTCCGCGTTACTGACGCATTCTGAAGCCTTTTGCAGCTTCAGTCCGGCATTGCTCGACAGCTTAGCTCAAGATCAAGCCAGCTTGCCGGATTGCTTAGAAGAATTTGCTTACCATCATGCCCACGAGCCATACCGCCACAAGCTGCTGTATATCAAACGCCGCTTGGAGTTGCGCTATATCGCCATTCAAGACGCTTTGCAGGGTGGGCGCTTTGAGCCACCGCCGCAGGCGTACAGCAAATCTGCGGAATTTATTGAAGATTTGCGCCTGATTCAAAGTTCTTTACGCGCCAACGGTGATCCTGAATCTGCCGAAGGCAAGCTGAAAAATATCATTCGCTTAGTGCAAACTTTTCGTTTTCATCTTGCCCGCTTGGATTTACGCCAGGAATCCACGCGCCATACCCAAGCCGTGAATGAATTGTTGACCACGGCGGGGATTCAAGCAGATTACGCACAATTACCTGAAGCTAAAAAAATTGCTCTGCTCACGGATTTATTGCAGCAACCGCCGTTACAAGTCAAATTCGACAGCTTTTATAACGCTGCTCAGGACGTGGTGGATTTGTTTTTCGCCATTGCCGACGCACACCACGACATCAGCGGACGCGCCCTTGGCAGTTATATTATTTCTATGGCACACACCGCCAGCCATGTGCTGGAAGTTTTATTGCTGGCACATCAAGCCGGCTTGGTGCAACAACAAGCAGAAGGCTGGATTTGCGACATCCGCGTCACGCCGCTGTTTGAAACGGTTGAAGACTTGAAACAGTGTGAAACCGTGATGTCGAATCTGTTCAATAGTCCCATGTACCGCGATATTCTGAAAGCCGAATCCAGCATTCAAGAAATCATGCTGGGTTATTCAGATTCCGCCAAAGACGGCGGCATTCTCGCCGCCCATTGGCAACTGTACGACGCACAAAAACGCCTCAATCAACTGGCAGCACAGCACAACATCAAGCTCCGCCTATTTCACGGACGCGGCGGCACCGTCGGACGGGGCGGCGGTCCTACACATCAAGCCATTCTCGCGCAGCCACCGCAAACCGTCAGCGGCGAAATCAAAATCACCGAACAAGGCGAAGTCATCGCCTTCAAGTTCAGCTACCCACCGACAGCGGCTTATGAACTCACCACCGGCATCACTGCACTCGTATTGGCAACGCAAAACACGCGCAACCCGCCCGCCGCAGAACGCCTGGATTTCCTCGGCATTATGGACGCACTGGCAAAATACGCCGAGCTTGCCTACCGTGATCTGACCGAACACACCGACGGGGTGCTGGATTATTTCTACGAAGTCACGCCAGTCAGTGAAATTGCCAAACTCAACATAGGCTCACGCCCCAGTTACCGCAAACAAGGCGACCGCAGCAAAGCCTCCATCCGCGCCATTGCCTGGGTATTTTCCTGGGCGCAATCGCGGCAAACCTTGCCTGCCTGGTATGGACTGGGTACAGCACTGGAACAATGGCGCGCAGACGCCCCAGAGCGATTAGCACGCTTGCAGCAAATGTACAACGACTGGCCATTCTTCTATAACCTGCTGAATAACGTGCAATTTGCCCTGATTAAATCAGACATGAACATAGCTGCACGCTATGCCGGACGTTTGGCAAAAGAACGCCAACAAAGCCGCGTGATTTTTGAAAAAATCCAACAAGAGTACAACCGTTGTGTTCTACAAGTGCTCAACATCACCGGCAGCCAGCAATTGCTAGAAAATAGCTACTATCTAGCGCGTTCACAATACAACCGCAATCCTTACCTAGAACCCTTGCATCACATCCAAATTGTTTTATTAGAACGCACTCGTCAACTCATTAAAGACGGACAAGAAGATGCAGCCCAAGCATGGATGCCGCCTTTATTGCGCACCATCCATGCAATTGCGGGTGGAATGCGTAATACAGGCTAACCTTCGTCCACTATTGAAAGGTATGGATAGCCCAACAAAAAAGCCGGATTTCAATATGAAATCCGGCTTTTTTGTTGTAGGACAGACTGGTTGTAATCTACCCCACTGGCTATCAATACGCGCCAATTAGGGCTTTTTGATAGAATCAGCAACCGTTTGAATATCTGTTAAATATTTCTTCAAGCCTTCTTCATAGCCCCAGAACATCATGGCAAACAGAGTTTTGTTGTCAGGCGTAAAAAAGCTCACACTCACTAACACATCTTTGCCTTCTTCTTTATCTTTGGCAAAACCCATAATGTCCACGGACTGAATGCCGTTATGCTCTGATTCGGTGGGCGCATCAGGTTTGAAATCAGTAACCCATTCAGCAATGTAGGCGTTGATTTCTGCCGCAGCAGCTTGGAGGGCTGCTTTAGGGTCTTTCTCGACTCCCTTCGCATCCAATGCCCACAGATTGATTTCAATTTCTTCGTCGTCGGTCTTACCCGTCAGCGCACCCTCTTCGTCAATTTCGGTTTTCCAGGTATCAGGGAAAGTAATAGACAACACCGGGGCTTTTTCGGGTAAGGTAAAAGTTCCAGCAACCGCAGCGCCAGTCATACACAACAATACAGCACCTAATACACCACCCACTAATTTATTCATAAAAACCTCTCCAAATAAAGGCTATCAATTGTGAAAATCCAACTCACCGCTTATGCAGCGAGCTTTTCACAGGCGAATCGTAGCGATAAACTTTGACAAAAATCCAGTGGGACTCGCAAAAATAGTTTTGAGCAGCAGGGCCGTCTGCCGCGAAACACAAACAGACGCCAACGGGGGTTCCGTAATGGTGGATGACAGGGTAAAAGACGCGCTTTATCCGCCTTATGGGTTAGCCATTGACGGCACTCTACTTGCCGAGATAGCACGGTAGGATGGGTAGAGGCGCACCATGATGCTTGATTGTGGTATGAACTGTATCGCGCCGAAACCCATCATGCAATGCCCAGAAATGATGGGTTTCGGCGCGTTATGGCGCATACAAATATCAAAATTCACGTCGCGCCTCTACCCATCCTACAACCTACAACCCGTAAGTGGGATTAAACCTTAGCTTAGCGGCGATTTACGAGGAGGTAAGCTTTGCCGCCCGTGCCGTTTGATGCCCGCGAGCCTAGCGAGGTGCTATTGCTAGGTTTTCAGCCGCCTTGCAGCGCCCTTAAAAATCATTAGACTGGTGCACCTCCAAACCCGCCCCCTTACCTTCAAGGAAAACGCACCGTGAAACATTCCATTATCGTCCTCGCAGCAGGACAAGGCACCCGTATGCGCTCCGATTTACCTAAAGTGCTGCATCCTTTAGCGGGTAAATCATTGATTGAACACGTTTTAGATGCCGCCAGCCAATTGCTACCAGAACAGCTTTATTTGGTCTATGGACACGGCGGCGAGCAGGTCAAGCAGGCAACCAGCGCCTATGCGGTGCGCTATGTCGAGCAGTCTACACAATTGGGCACAGGACACGCGGTGATGCAAGCCATGCCGCAGATTCCAGACGATCATCGGGTTATGGTGTTGTATGGCGATGTGCCGCTGATTAGCCTGCATACGTTGCAGCAAATGGCACAGTTGTCTGATGCTCTGGGCTTGCTGACAGTTAAGCTAGAAAATCCCAGCGGTTACGGGCGCATTGTGCGCACTTTGGATGATCAGGTGCTGCGCATTGTGGAAGAAAAAGACGCAGATATTTCCATCAAGAAAATCAAGGAAGTCAACACCGGCATTATGTCCGTACCCGCTGCGCTGTTGCGCCAATGGCTGTCGGCGCTGAAAAACGATAATGCGCAAGGCGAATATTATCTGACTGATGTGATTAGTCTAGCGGTGCAAGCCGGCATTAAGGTGCAAACCTTCACTCCGACGACTTTGGAAGAGGTGCAGGGCGTCAATGACCGCATTCAGCTTGCCGAGTTAGAACGCTATTACCAACGCCAGCAGGCGCACGAACTGATGCGTAACGGTGTCACACTGCGCGATCCGGCGCGGTTTGATGTGCGCGGCAGCCTGGAAACCGGACGCGATCTGTTGATTGATATTAACGTGCTGTTGGAAGGCAGAGTAAAACTCGGCAATCGCGTCAAAATTGGCGCAAACTGCGTGATTCGTAACGCCCAGATTGCTGACGATGTAGAGATTTTGCCCAACTGCGTGATCGAAGGCGCCACCATCGAAAGCGGCTGTCGCATTGGTCCCTTTGCCCGCATTCGCCCAGAAACCCATCTCGCCGCCAAAGTACATGTTGGCAATTTCGTCGAAATTAAACAATCCACAGTCGCACAAGGCAGTAAAATCAACCACTTAAGCTATGTTGGCGACAGCGAAGTTGGCAGCCAAGTCAACATAGGCGCAGGCACCATCACCTGCAACTACGACGGCGCCAACAAGCACAAAACCCTCATCGGCGACCAAGTGTTCATTGGCTCCAATACGCAACTGGTCGCACCTGTCGAGATCGGCGCTGGCGCAACTATCGGCGCAGGCTCCACCATCACCCGCAACGTCGCCCCTGGCGATTTAGCCCTCACCCGCAGCCCACAAAAAAGCATCCCCAATTGGCAACGCCCGGTAAAAAAACCCAAATAAACACCGCACAGCTTCCTGCGTGCCCAGTTTTTCCTGTTCTACTAATGCCCGCATAGATAAGCGTAATTACAGAAAAACTTAGCCCATGTATAATCAGGTGTCGTTATAAAACCAAGGCTGTGAAATACACTTGTTGCACCCCTTGCAACACAATTCGCGGAACTATCCAGTCACGCAAACACCCTCTCAAGGAGAACTATAATCATGATTAAGCCACACGGCTCTGACGTATTAAACCCTTTATTCGTTTACGACCAAAGCAAGCACCACGAACTCAGCAACGAAGCAGAAAATCTCCCCGCTTTAATGTTAAATTCCGCCGCCGCCGCCAACGCAGTCATGCTCGGTGCCGGCTATTTCAATCCGCTCAAAGGCTACATGAACGTCGCCGACGCCATGAGCGTTGCCGAAAGCATGAAAACCACTGACGGCTTATTCTGGCCAACACCGGTTTTAAATCTGACCAACAACATCGAATCCATCCAGGGACACAAACGTATCGCCCTGCGCGATCCCAATGTTGAAGGGCATCCCGTATTAGCAGTCATGGATGTAGAAGAAATCGAAGAATTTAGCGAAAAAGAACTCAACTTTATCGCCGAAAAAGTCTACCGCACCACAGACCCAGAACACCCTGGCGTTGCCACCTTCATGTCACTGGGCAAATACGCCATCTCCGGCAACATCCAAGTCTTAAGCTTCAGCTACTTCCAACAAGACTTCCCCGACACCTTCCGCACCGCCGTCGAAATTCGCAACGAAATTCAAGAACGCGGCTGGAAAAAAGTCGTCGCCTTCCAAACCCGCAATCCTATGCACCTGGCCCACGAAGAACTGTGCCATATGGCAATGGAACGCCTCGGTTGCGACGGCTTAGTCATCCACATGCTGCTGGGTAAACTCAAAGCCGGCGACATCCCCGCCCCAGTGCGCGAC
This sequence comes from Thiomargarita sp., assembly GCA_020720115.1. GTDB lineage: Bacteria > Pseudomonadota > Gammaproteobacteria > Beggiatoales > Beggiatoaceae > BB31. The sequence goes on from DYPD01000002.1 coordinate 36,021, forward strand.
GCCGCCATCCGCAAAATGGTCGAACTCTACTTCCCGCCCAACAGCGCAATGGTCACCGGCTACGGCTTTGACATGCTCTACGCGGGTCCGCGTGAAGCCGTGCTGCACGCCGTATTCCGCCAAAACATGGGCGCCACCCATTTCATCATCGGGCGTGACCATGCCGGCGTAGGCGACTACTACGGTGCATTCGACGCCCAAACCATTTTCGACGACGAAGTGCCCCAAGGCGCATTACAAATCGAAATCTTCAAAGCCGACCACACCGCCTGGTCAAAGAAACTGAACAAAGTGGTCATGATGTGCGAAGCCCCCGATCACACCAAAGAAGACTTCGTGCTGCTGTCAGGTACTAAAGTGCGCGAAATGCTCGGTCAAGGCATCGCCCCGCCAAAAGAGTTTTCACGGCCTGAAGTCGCGCAAATCCTGATTGAGTATTATCAGGCTTTGGATGCGAAGAAGTAGTTAGGAGTGGGTGGATGACGGCGCGAAAAGATGCGCCTTATCCGCCCTACGCGGGCTACCAAGCTCTGAGGCTGTAAAAGCCCGGTAGGGTGCGCGCCATCTTTTCGGCGCACACACGGAACGATGGCATGATGCTAACCATCCGCGTTCGCGCCGCAATAAAGACGCAGCGCAAACCCTACAAAAGCCCGCGTAGGTCGCATAAGCGATAGCGTCACTTGTGCTGAGCTTGTCGAAGTATGCGACATTTGGAAACTCCAAGATGGCGGATGGCGGCGCAAAAAGACGCGCCTTATCCGCCTTACGGGTTACGGGTTTAATCAGGGTGAGCAAAACGGGATTTTGTTTTGCTCATCCTTTACTACTAAATTTGAAAACAATGAAACAGCCCAGCGATGAAATGCTTATTTTGAGTCCAGATGTTTTGCGCTGGGCGCGTGAAAGAGCGGGCTTAGATATACAAACCTTGGCAAAAAAGCTACAGGTAAAAAGTGAACGCATAATCAGTTGGGAAAATTCTGGTCAGCTTACAATTACCCAAGCAGAAAAGCTGGCGCACTACACTCATACACCGTTAGGCTATCTGTACCTTCCTGAACCGGTAAAAGAAAGTCTTCCTATTCGTGATTTTCGTACGGTTGACGATCAACCCTTATCTCGTCCGACTCCAGACCTCATTGAAACAATCCAAATCATGCAGCGCAGGCAAGCCTGGATGCGTGAAGAAATGCTTGAAAGCGGACAAAATCCTTTAGCATTTGTTGGCAGTTCACAACTTGATATGCCTGCTGAAGAAGTTGCTTGTCTGATAAAAAAAGAACTTGGTCTTGAGCCTCATTGGACAGATGGTAAAACAACATGGGAAGATGCTTTACGAACGCTTCGTAATACCATTGAAGCAGTCGGGGTGCTTGTTGTTTTTAACGGTGTCGTTGGCAATGATACGCATAGAAAATTAAGTACAGACGAGTTTCGAGGATTCGCTTTGTTAGACGAATATGCGCCTCTTATATTTGTTAATAGCACTGATTATAAAGGTGCTCAAATGTTCACGCTTGTGCATGAATTGGCGCACATTTGGATTGGTCAAGAAGGGCTATCTAATCTTGAAGCATTACAACCTTCCACTTCTGCCAATAAAATAGAAAAGTTTTGCAACCAGGTAGCAGCGGAATTTTTAGTACCCGCAAACGAATTGCTATCCCGTTGGGATACTGTGCCAGCAGGTCAAAACACTTATGATTTTCTTGCACGCTCTTTTAAGGTGAGCACTATTGTGGTGGCAAGGAGAGCACTTGACCTTAATCTTATAAGTTCTGATACCTTTTTTAATTATTGGTATGATTTATTAAAAACAGAAAAGCAAAAGCATAAGAACAGAAAAAGCGGCGGTGATTTTTGGAACAATCAGAATGTCCGTGTTGGCGTTCGTTTTGGTTCTGCGGTTGTTAGAGCAGTAAAAGAAGGAAGATTACTTTACCGAGAAGCATACGCGCTAACAGGCTTAAAAGGCGCAACATTTATTGAGTTTTCAAATAACTTGACTTAGTGGTGAAAGATTGAGCATAGATTATCCTGTAACATATGTACTGGATGCGAATGTTTTTATAGAAGCACATAATCGTTATTACTCTTTAGACCTTTGTCCTGGTTTTTGGAATTGTCTGCTTCACTATAATCAAGAATTTCGCTTAGTGAGTATTGACAAAGTAAAAGTAGAACTTGTTCGTGTAAATAAAAACGACAGTTTAAAGCAATGGGTTGAACGTTCTGCTGGTGATTTCTTTTTATCTACTGCAAATCAAGAAGTTGTAAATCATTTTAGGAACATGATGCGTTGGGTGCAAAACAACCCGCAATTTACTCCTCCTGCTAAAGCTGAATTTGCCTCTGTTGCAGACGGATGGCTCATTGCTTATGCAAAATCAACGGGTAGTCTTTTGGTGACGCATGAAATGTTAAATCCAGATGTAAGAAAACGAGTGCCTATTCCAAACGTCTGTAAGGAATTTGGTGTAAGGTGGGCAGATACTTTTGATATGTTGCGTTCTCTTGAGGTGAAGTTTGGTTGGGATAAAAACGGGTCGCTATAGGTTGCCCGATTGCCCACAACTTTTTCGGCTACGAAAAATAAATGACTTACGCGACAGGATTTTTCTCGCTCCCATGTGAAACGTGGAAATGAGAAAAAGGTATAGAGCGAGACAAATGGCCTGTAGAATGTGTTCTGTTTGAACGCCGCAACATTGATGCAGGTTTTTCAAGATTGAAGGTTGGTACGCAATGGACAAAATCCTTGTACGTTCGCGCATCGCGCAAGAATGTGCACGCCTGATGGTGCAAGAGTGTATTGACGACTACCAGATCGCTAAGCAAAAAGCCGCGCTGCGCTTAGGTGTGCCGCTCAAGCACTTGCCCAGTAACAATGAAATCGAGCACGCTTTGTTGGAATATCAGCGTTTATTTCACGCCGAGACCCAAACACAACGTTTACATCGGCAACGTAGCGCGGCGTTATCGGCTATGCGTTTGTTCAAAGACTTTCAGCCGCGCTTGGTTGGCAAGTTAGTCAAGGGTACTTCGCATGAACATTCTGACGTCAGTCTGCATGTCTTTACCGACACGCACGAAGAAATCGGTTGGTTTTTGCTGGAGCGCAAAATCCCCTATGAACTCGGCGAGCGTTACTATCTCAACCGTACGCTCTGTTATCCCTGCTATCGCTTCGTTGCGAGCGGCGATCAAATCAGCCTCACGGTTTTTCCCTTAGATAAGTTGCGCCAAGCGCCCCCTGATCCCGTAACGGGCAAGCCCATGCAGCGGCTAGACGCAGATCGCGTGCAAGCATTATTAAATTCTGTCGCTGATTGATTGCGCACTGCTTAAACCTACGCCAGAATAGCCCGCAGTTACGCCCAGCCCTTAAATCCGCTGTTAAACTCTTCCCCTGCTGTTACCGATCTGGAGATACCCTTATGGCTCAAGAACTTGCTAAACGAATGCTGTCTGCCAATTTTTCCCTGTACGAACTGGTGCGTTCAGAAATTGCTGAACGCCAGCCTTTTCTGCAAGACCAGCAACTTCATCCGCCACAGGAAATCATTGATAACCTGACTTATTTGGTGAAAACCACCTTGCAGCCTATCCGTGATCGCTTTCAATATTCCATGCGTATTACCAGCGGCTACCGTAGCGAGGACTTAAACCGTGCCGTTGGCGGCTCGCTGGAATCTCAGCACGGCGCCGGAGAGGCGGCAGATGTGGTGATTTCCGATGGTTTTTTGCAAGATGAGCGCACTGCTGCATTGCGTAACAGCATCCAAGAAAGTGTGCTCAGCATTACGGGTAAACCCCTGCGTAACGATGTGAATGCGAACTTTTATTTGTTCGCTTTTTTGTGCCTAAATCTTGATGAGCTGGATGTTGATGACGTTGGACATGAATACGGCGCAGGTTTTGGGATGCCAGCCTGGGTACATATTTCGGCTTCAAAGAAACAAAACAAGCGGCAAATTTGCGTTGCTGGTCGCTATGCACCCAGAGAACTGCGCCATCCAGATTTAGCCACTGCTTTAGCATTTGGCGTTTGATTTTCTTGCTGGCGTGCTCACTCATCCATGAATAGTGCAAAAATTCTGGTGGTCGGTCCTTCCTGGGTGGGGGACATGGTCATGGCGCACAGCTTGTTTCAGGTGCTCAAGCGTCAGCAACCGCAGGCGGTCATTGAGGTGCTGGCGCCGCCTTGGTCTGCGCCCTTGCTTGCCAGAATGCCTGAAGTCGAGCGCGTGATCGCCCAACCATTGGCGCATGGGCATTTAGAATTGAACACCCGCTACGCTTTAGGTCGCAGTCTCAGATCAGAAAACTATACGCAAGCCATTGTCTTACCTAATTCTTTTAAGTCCGCCTTGATTCCTTGGTGGGCGCGAATTCCGCAACGCACGGGTTTTCTCGGTGAATGGCGCTACTTTTTACTAAACGATGTGCGTCCGTTAAATAAAGGCACTCTGTACCGCACTGTGGATCGTTTTGTGGCGCTGTCGGCAGAGCCAAGCGACGCGCTGGCAGCGGTGCCGCGTCCTTATTTGCGCGTAGAATCAGCACAAGCACAAGCGACTGCACAGCGTTTACAACTCAATACCGAGCGTCCGGTGCTGGCGCTGTGTCCTGGCGCAGAATACGGTGCGGCAAAACGCTGGCCTCAGGCGCATTACGCGACTGTGGCGCGAGCAAAAATCGCCCAAGGCTGGCAAGTCTGGTTGTTGGGATCGCGAAAGGATGCGCCTGTTGGACAGGCGATTGCGGTTTTAACCGGCAAACACTGTGAAAACTTGTGTGGACACACGCAATTGGCGGAAGCGATAGCGTTGTTGTCACTGGCAACGGCGGTGGTAAGCAATGATTCCGGTTTGATGCACGTTGCGGCGGCGCTGGATAAACCGCTGGTGGCGCTGTACGGTTCGTCCGACCCGCTGTTCACGCCGCCTTTAAGCGACAAAGCCCAGATTATCAGTCTAGGCTTGGCCTGTAGTCCTTGTTTTAAACGTCAATGTCCATTGGAACATTTACGCTGCCTGCGTGATATTACGCCAGAGCAGGTATTGGCGTTGATTTAAGGCTTTGAATGGTATGATTTTCCGCACCCTTCGACACTGCAAGCTCAGGGAACGAAAAATCATCTAAGACCCGTTGAACTTAAGGCTTTAAGGCTGGGTCGTTGCGGCTTCGGGAAGGGCTTCAACGCCTAACACGGACAGCAATTGCCCAGTATTTGCCAATAAACGATACAAACTGATGGTTTTGCCATAATGGGCACTGATCAGCGCACTTTTGGCATTGTAAAGTTCATTTTTGGCGTCTAACACATCTAACAAGCTACGTTGCCCCAATTTGAATTGCTGCTCGTAAGCATTCACCACTTCTTGGCTGGCTGCCACATGTTTTTCCAGATAACCAAGACGTTCTTGGATGGTGTGGAATGCGTTCCAATTGAGGCGCAAATCCTCTTCTACCGTGCGCTGGGCGCGCTGCAAAGTGGCTTTCGCTGCGCTGACGCGCTCGGCACTTTCCATGCGCCGCGCCCGATCAGCACCGCCTCGGTACAGGTTGTAGCGCATCCGCAATAGGGCGCTGACATCGTTGTTTTTGGACTCTACACCATCTAGGTTATTGTTACGACTGGCGCTCAGTTCTAAATCTAATTTCGGCATCGCATACGAACGCGCCTGTTCGTAAGCCGCTTGCGCTGCTTGTAACTCGCTTTGCGCCGCTTGTACGCTGGGATGGCGCAGCACTGCTTGCTCTAGGGCACTTTTCTCGTTGGCGGGTAAGGCTTGCTCAACCGCTTGATGTTGCGCTGTTTCTAGGTTTTGCGGCGGTGTGCCGGTGACGCGCTGGTAATTGGTTTCGGTATCGCGCAATTGCCCTTGTGCTTGCAGCAAATTCGCTACTGCCAATGCTTCACGCGATTCTGCTTGCTTGACATCTGCTTTACGCCCTGCGCCCTTGTCAAACAGCGCCTGAATTTGTTCAAGAATTTTTTGATGCACCACGAGATTGTCTTTAGCTAATTCGACCAAGGATTGGCGGCGAAATACGTCTAAAAACACTTCCACAGTGCGCAATGCGACAGTGTCGCTGGTTTCCTGTACTCGGTGCGCAGCGGCATCCACTCGCGCTTGCTGGCGTTGAGCGCTGTAGCGGGTATCAAAACCATCAAACAGCATTTGCTTTAAGCTCAATGCTGCTTCACGACGGCTTAGGCTGAGATCATCGCCGGTTTTGGCGGCGGTGGTGACGTTTTCGCTGTTTTCCCAACCATAGCCTAAGTTCAAATCCACACTGGGTAAATAGCCCGCATAGGCTTGCTGCAAGCTGTAATCAGCCGCCAGCCGTGAGCGAGTCATGACTTCTACGTCGGGATTTGTGTGCAAAGTGCGTTGTACCGCTTCTTTTAAGCTTTCCGCTTGTGCGGGTAACACCATACATAAACTCACTAAAACGCCGCTGATGCCGAGTAATTTCATGCTGCTTTTTCCTTATGTTCGATGCTGTTTCGAGACTAAAACACAAATTGATTGGCAATATCCGTGCTCACCAGCAAATCGGCTGTACCCTGTGTATAGCTGGTGTAATTATCGCCATTTAGGGCGATTTCGCCTTGATTTTGCCAGCCTTGATTAACGGATGTTAGGCTGTTGCTGCTGTCGCCTTCAATAATGAGCGTGCTATTATCCGTGAGACTGAGCACGTCGCTGACTTCAAGTACCAGGCTGTTGCTGTTGCCATTGAGATCGAGGCTTTCGATATGGCTAATACTCAGTTGTTGATCGGTTGGGAAAAGACGGTTATTGACCAGGTTGAGTGTTTGACTTGCGCCAAGCAAACTCACTGCATCCGCTCCAGTGCCACCGTCAATCACATCTGCGCCCTGGGTTACATCCACTTGGAAAGTGTCGTTACCGTCGCCGCCTAACAGTAGGTCGCGTCCCGTGCCACCGTTTAGCACGTCGTTACCCGCGCCCCCTTCAATACGATCATCGCCGCCATTACCCATCAAGAAATCATTGCCTTCATTGCCTTGCAACCAATCTACCGCACCAGTACCCGTCAAGCTATCCGCTGCTGGGGTGCCCTGTTGTACATTGTTGGCTTGCACGGTCACTGTGGCGCTATCGCTTGCGCCCTGCGCATCCGTCACCGTATAGGTAAAACTGACAGTTGCCGCATTGAGCTGCTGTGCATCGGCGTAAAAATTAATCTGATTGTTTTTCAAAGCCAAACTTAAACCGGCATTGCCCAGATTATCCACCGCTGTCAGTTGTAGCTGATTGCCCAAGTCGTTTGCCAGCAGGGTGTCTGTGCCGATCAACAATGGCGAGTTAAAGGCTAAATTCAGATTATCATCAATGGCTTGCGTGGCGGGCGGGTCTAGGGTGACAGTCACAGGCGCACTGGCAACAGCGCCCAACGAATCCGTCACCTGGTAAGTAAAACTCAGCACGCTACCAACAGCCAGTTGTGGATTGGGCTGTATGTTCAGGGTAGCGTTAGCCGCATCATAGGTCACCTGTCCATTCACAACGCGGCTAATGCCCGTCAAGGATAACGGCTGCCCTTCTGGGTCGCTGTCATTTGCCAGTAAATTAGCACCTGTTAGCGTTAAACTGCTTGCGGCAGGCATCCTGAACTGATCTGCCGCCGCTTGCGGTAGTCCGTTAATGTCATGTACGGAAACCCTTGCGGTGGCTGTGTTGCCCCGCGTATCCTGCACGCTGTATGCAAAACTGCCGATGCGCTGGGTGACAAAATTCGCGTCTGGCGTAAACAGCACAGTGGTGCTGGCTGGGTCTAAACTCACAGTACCGTTCATCGTCTGATCCACATGCACTTGGCTCAAGCTCAGGGCATCACCGTCAGGGTCGCTGTCATTGCTCAGCAGCGTTGCGATACTGATAGACACCGGGGCGTTCCCCAAGGTATTCACTAAATCAGACACAGCAACCGGAGCACTATTTACCACAGTATGCAGAGTAACGGTTGCCGAAGCCGTATTGCCCTGACCATCGCTGATGGCATACACAAAACGACCGCCGCCGCTAGGGAAATTCGCGTCTGGGGTAAATACCACATCCTGATTGGCATCCAACGTCACGGTGCCGTTGCTGGCTTGACTCACCTGGGTAAGGGTCAAGGCGTCATTTTCCGCGTCTGTGTCGTTAAGCAGCAAAACGGACGCGGGAATTTTCACCAGCGGCTCGGTGGCTGACGCATTGAGGCTGTCATCCAGTGCCACCGGCGCTTGATTGCCAGTGATGCTACTGTTCGTAACTGTCACAGTGGCGCTGGCTTGCGCACCGCGAGCATCGGCAATGACATAAGAAAAGCTGGCGGGGTTGCCCTGCCTAAAACCCAACTCAGGCGTAAACAGCACAGCACCGCTGGCATCCAAAGCCACCTTAGCATTTAGCGCATTACCGACTTGTACCAGGGTCAATGCCTCATTGTCTGGATCACTGTCGTTTGCCAAGAGGCTTGCGACGGAAAAGGTAGTGGCTTGATTGCCTGGTGCACTGAAAGCGTCATTCGTCGCAACGGGTGCTTGGTTTGTTGGTATTGGCGTTGAAGTTAAGGTCACCAAAGCGTTGGCGGATGCGCCTTGAGTATCCATAATCTGGTAACTGAAGCGTCCCCCGCTTTGGCTGATAAAATTACTGTCTGGCGTGAACAAAATCTGTCCGTTGCTCAGTTCAACAGTGCCATTAACCGCATTGCTCACCGACACCAAACTGATAGGTTGGTTATCGGGATCACTGTCGTTTGCCAATAAATCCGCCACCGCAAAGCTCATCGGTAACTGGCTACTGCTCACACTGAGGTCATCGCTTACCGCCTGTGGTGGCGTATTTTGCGTCGTTACTGGCGGGATGCCTGGTCCTATGACTTGAGTGCTCAATTGCACCTCAAGGGTAGCGCCATGCGGATCGCTGACTAGGTAACTGATGGGCAATGTCCCAGTAAAATTACTGGCTGCCAGTACTGTAAAACTTGCCAGACTGCCATCGGCATTGAAGTTAGGTATGACTTGATTGCCAACCGCATCTTGCAATACACCGGCGCCGGCAAGGTTCTGATCAGCAAAGCTTATTTGCGTCACGCGCAGGGGATCAGCCTCAGCATCTGTGAGCACGCTTAATAAAGTGGCTACGCTGATTTCCAGCGGCGTGCCTGCAATGATCTGCAAAACCGGTGGCACGCCATTTAGCTGTGGCGCATCGTTGACCGGTTGTATGTCTACACGCACCAGCAGGGGCGCACTGATCGCGCCGCCGCTGTCGCTGACGCGATACGCAAAAACTGTCTCGCCAAAATAATTGGGTGCTGGCTGAAACAGCACGCTAGTGCCGTCTTCGCTCAACACCAGTTGTCCTCGCGTCAAATCGCTACTACCCGCGTTCACACGCTCCAAAGCCACCAGATGAAAGGACGCAGGGTCTTTGTCTTCTACGTCTCGCACCTGTTCGAGCAAAGTGCGCACCGGAATAGTTAGGGTTTCGTCTTCTAACAAGTTCAGCAAGAATTGCGCAGCCGTAGGCGCATCATTCACTGGCGCCAGCAACAACCCGGCGGTTTGTGCTTGCGTTATACCTGGCGCTCGATAACTAAAAGTATCCGCGCCGTTAAAATTGGTTTCAGGATGATACAGCAAGCCTTGCGCTACGGGTTCTAAATGTCCATGCTGGGGCGGATTGAGAATTGCCACTTTGCTTAAATCCGACACGCCAGGCAAACTCGAAATCAACAACGGCTGATCTTCCTCGCCTAAAAATTGCGCTCCATTGTCAACAGGAGGAACAATTTTGGGTACATCTGTGGGCGGCTGCTCTGGTGGTCTGGGCATGGTGGAAGGAGAAGATAAATCCAAGCCGTCTGTACCCACACCAGGTAAAAATAACTGATTACTCTCTGTATTGACTTCGGCAAGTGCTGGTGGCGGCGCATTCAGCGGCAAATGGTTAGGATCGCTCACTTCGCCTCTTGCGCCAACAGTCTGTTCAAACGGGTACAACGGTAATGGGCGATGATCTTCAGACAAAGACATTTTGTCCGATGGCGGGCTGCCTGGGGGGAGATTTCCTGGCGGTGGATTACCCGAGGAGTCTCCGCGCATAGGGGGCATGTTTGGCGGCGCTGGGCGTTCCACACCATCAGGCGCAAAATTGCCAGGAAACTGTCTATCTTGCACGCCGCTATCCTCTTGCACGGACGGCGCACTTAAATGTGTATTTAAAGGCGCTAAGGTATTGCGGAAACTTTGGATATAAGCAGGCTCTGTTGGGTAAGCAGAAAAAGGTTGTGTCGGATCAATAGGAATTTCGATGCGTGTGCCTGGTTCAAACACAGTGAAATGCTCAAAACCGTATAAAGGGCGAATATCAACCAGACCTTCCATATGCAGAATGACCGTAGTGCCATCCGCTTCAACTTGTCCATCAATTTCACTGCCGCGAATACCGATCACAGCCGAGGGTGTTTTGATAGTGCTGTGCGTACCCTGGTTACTTTCCGCGATTTTACCACTGGCAAAACGGAAGTTTCCGCTATACACCGAAGCCACAAAATGACCATGAGCGGCGTGCTCCTGTGTCGCATCAGCCGCTTGATAATCATATTTTTCCAAGGTTGCCCGCGACAGAGGACCCAACTGAAACACAGTGCCGTCGCTGAGTTGAATTTTGACATAAGTACGAGAATCGGTGACAACAGTGTCATTGAGGTAAATAGGGCTGCCCGTTTCTATTGGGCGTTCATGCCCTTTAGCATCAATGGCTTTAGCCGGACCCTGCACCACTAGGGTGACTTGTCCGATGCGCGGTAGGGTATCTACCACAGCAACATTCTCATTTGCAGCTACCACCGCCAGCGGCGGTGCTTTGGCAAAAGGTGAAACCACCACATTAGGTGCGGTCGCAGGCATAGGCGCTACTTGAAATTCTTGAGCAGGAAGTGCCGGCGTAGCACTGGCAGTGCTGGAACGAAGATCGGCATACATAAGCTTTCTCCTTGAATTTTCAAAATAAAATTCAACGATTTAAGGTAAATAATTAAGCCCGCAAGCAAGGCATTATGGCAATAGCCTACTGGATTGGGTAAAAGCGCACAGCAGCAAGAGCACAACCGGTTGAACCTTGCAGGCAAATGGTAGCCTTTATTCGCCTTCAATACCCTGAATCGGCTTTACTGTATTCCATAATTTACAACTAGGACACTGCCAATATAGCGTTTTGCCAGTAAAGCCACATTCCCTGCATTTGTAGATCGGACGGTTTTTAAGCAATTGGCTGGTAATATCCTTCAACAATAACAAATTTTCTTTGGCATCACCTTCAGCACCAGGCAAGCTGATGTCAATAAAATGATCTAAGCCGCGCAACGAAGGACGCTCACGCAATTGCCTGACCACAAACTGGAGCGCGGCACTCGCATCTGTTTGTTCATGAATTAAACGCGCCAACACCAGCATCGGCGTAATGCCACCGTAAGCTTGTAAAATACGCTGCAAATAACGGGCAAACTCATCCATGCGTCCGTCTTCTCGATAACAATGTTGCAAGGGTTCAATTGCTTCAGATAAAAACAGCGCATCCTGTTGTTCAACCCGTTGAAAAGCGTGAATGGCTTGTAATGGCTGGCAATTATCCAAGGCTAATTGTCCTTCCAACAAACTGGCACGCACACAAGCCGGGTCTATTTTCAACGCCTGATGGATTTTTTTATGCGCTTGCTCAACCTGTTGTTGGCGGCGTAACTGATCTGCTTGCTCACAATAATATTGCGCAATCACTGGATTCATGTTTTCGCCAGAATAATCCATCAACTGCAAAGCCACATCAACCGCTTTACTCCAGTCATGCTCTTGTTGATAAATGTCGAGTAATTGATGACAAGAAAAGTTTCTGTAGTGACCGTTTTCAATCAATTCCAGAAACAAATGCTCGGCGCGATCTAACAGACCCGCACGTTGATAATCCTGAGCAAGTTCTAATAAGGCTAAAGCACGTTGTTGAGGGTTTAAGCTTGAACGCACGACTAGATTTTGATGAATACGAATAGCGCGATTGACTTCGCCCCTGCGCCGAAATAAGACCCCTAATGCCAAGTGTGTTTCGACAGTTTCACTGTCAACATCAATCAACTTGATAAAAATATCAATGGCTTTATCAGGTTGTTCATTAAGCAGGTAATTCAATCCCTGCAAATAATTGGAAGATAAGTGGCGGGCATTGTGTTCTGATTGGCGTGACAGACTGCGTTTCGCAGCCAACCAGCCAGAACTGGCAGCGATAGGTAATAACAGCCAGAACAGCAGGGACAATTCCATGTTAGGGTAAGGTATTGATAGCTGCCCGTTGGGCGCGAAGTTGCGCATTCAATTGTTCAATTTCTTGCGTACTTTGTTGTTGCGCCTTGCGTAAACGGTGGTTTTGATAACGCAATTTCATTGCCCAATGGAGCGAAAATAAAACACCGAGTACAGCACCCATAATGAGGCTAAACAACACCAAAATAGCCAAGCGGATTTGGAGATCGCCCAACACATAATAGAGCGTGATCGGGTGGGGATTGTAAAGGGTAAAGATCACCCCAGCGAGAAATACCAGTAGTAATAGCAGCCAAACGAGAATGCGCAACATCCTTGGGGTATCCTTTAGGCTGAGATGAAAACAGACTTCGTTGACCGAAGTCTGTCATCTGTGTACATAGAAACAAAGAAAGGAAGGAATCACTGAAAACCAGCGCAACGGCTTATTCGTCTGTTTCCCATCCATTCAAACTCGCATTAACACGATCTCGCAGTTCTTTACCTGGTTTGAAATGCGGTACATGCTTAGCGGGTAGTTCTACTGCGTCTCCGGTTTTAGGATTGCGCCCCAAACGCGGTGGACGATAATGCAGGGAAAAACTACCAAATCCGCGAATTTCTATGCGCTCACCTTGAGCCAAGGCTTGTGACATATGCTCCAGCATGGCTTTTACCGCAGCATCAATGTCTTTGTAAGTCAGTTGTGTTTGTTTTCCAGCCAGTGCTTCAATCATCTCAGATTTGGTCATGTTATATCCTCTTAGGAACAAGGATTTTATACTCAAACTTGCAGGCAGCCGCTTGGTAATGATGTTGCAGACAGCACAACAAATTCCTTAAGCCTAATGCCTGGCAGAGAGCAGTATGTAACTCCGCGTTTTTACTTGGATTGTGCTTGCTAAGATAATCCAGAGCAGAATTGTGAATTATCAAATTCACCCCCTGAAAATCCTATCCGGCGCATAAGTTGAGTACAGGGCTTATGTGCCGGATACTGCGGATCAAAAATGTGCTGTGGCTCAATTTCAGACCCGCCTTAGTACAACATTTTAATCTTGGGTATCCATCTGTTGTTTAATCAGATCACCCAAAGTAGGTGTTGCTGCTGCCGCTGCACTGCTGTAATCCTGAATAGCTGCCGCTTCTTCTTCAGTATCCTTGGCTTTGATAGAGAGGGAGATGATGCGTTTTTTGCGATCCACGCCGATGAATTTGGCTTCCACTTCATCGCCTTCTTTGAAGATATTGCGGGCGTCGTCAACCCGCTCACGGGACATTTCTGATGCACGCAAATAGCCGTCTACGCCGTCTATTAACTGCAATACTGCACCTTTAGCATCAATTTCCGTGACTACACCTTTTACTACACTGCCTTTGGGATGCATACTCAGGTAATGAGAGAAAGGGTCTTCATCCATTTGTTTAATGCCTAACGAAATACGTTCGCGTTCAGCATCTACCGCCAATACGACAGCTTCTACTTCATCGCCTTTCTTGTAGTTGCGTACGGCGTCTTCGCCAGGTACGTTCCAAGAAATGTCGGATAAATGTACCAAACCATCAATGCCACCATCCAGACCAATAAAGATACCAAAGTCGGTAATGGATTTAATTTTGCCAGAAACTCGATCACCTTTATTGTGCGCAGTAGCAAATTCATCCCAAGGATTGGGGTAGCATTGCTTGATGCCGAGTGAAATACGACGGCGTTCTTCGTCAATATCCAATACCATGACTTCAACTTCATCACCCACTTGTACAATTTTGGAAGGATGCACGTTTTTGTTGGTCCAATCCATTTCGGATACATGCACTAAACCTTCAACGCCTCCTTCAATTTCTACAAAGCAACCATAATCTGCTAGATTGGTGACTTTTCCTCTGAGGCGAGCACCTTCTGGGTAACGCTGAGAAATATCCAACCAAGGGTCTTCGCCCATTTGTTTTAAGCCCAAAGAAACGCGGGTGCGATCACGATCAAATTTGAGCACCTTGACTTGAATTTCGTCGCCAACTTGCACCACTTCACCTGGATGTTTAACGCGCCGCCAAGCCATGTCGGTAATGTGCAACAAACCATCTACGCCGCCTAAATCCACAAAAGCGCCGTAATCGGTCAGATTCTTCACTACGCCCTTGGTAATCATGCCTTCTTGCATGTTTTGCAGCAATGCTTCGCGTTCTTCATTATTCTCTTGTTCAACCACTGCACGACGTGAAACCACGACGTTATTACGCCGCTTATCTAATTTAATGACTTTAAATTCTAAGGGTTTGCCTTCTAAATAAGTGGTATCGCGCACGGGACGGACATCTACAAGGGAACCGGGTAGGAATGCACGAATATCGTTCATATTGACTGTAAAGCCGCCCTTGACTTTATCAGTAATGATGCCGGTAATGGTTGAAGCAGTTTCAAAAGCTCTTTCCAACACGCCCCAAGCGGCGGCCAGTTTAGCTTTGCTGCGTGACAAACGGGTTTCGCCAAAACCGTCTTCAACTGCGACCAAAGCTACCTCAATTTCATCGCCAATTTGAACTTCCACCCGTCCATTGTCATTGCGGAATTCTTCAATAGGAATCACGCCTTCAGATTTTAATCCAGCATTGACGACTACCGCGTCCTGACGAATGTCTACTACTATGCCTGACATAATACTGCCAGGCGCCATATTCATACTGGACTGACTTTGTTCAAACAACTCAGCAAAGCTTTCGCTCATCATTTAAGAAAACCTCAGTGATCCGCCCTCATGCTTGGGCAAACCTATCATTAAAGAAATACAAAAACCGCCATGTTTGCTGCTGCCGTGCTTCAAACATAACGGGTTATTGTGAACCCAGGCAATTCATGAATGAACTGCCCCCCGTATTTGTAAAGCCAGTTTAACCTGGTCAAGAATCCGTTGTACCATGACTTCTATGTTCATGCTTGTGGTATCTATCAGCAGGGCATCAGGGGCGGGTTGCAAGGCTGCAACAGCGCGTCCGAAATCCCGTGCATCACGTTCCGCAAGCTGCTTCACAAGGTCGGCAAGGTTAGCACCTATTCCTTTTTCTTTCAACTGTTTATAGCGACGATTTGCACGTTCTTCAGGACTGGCGGTGAGGAAAATTTTGACCGCCGCGTCAGGAAATACCACGGTTCCCATATCGCGCCCATCAGCCACTAAGCCGGGCAGTTGACGAAAAGCACGCTGGCGTTCTAGTAAGGCGGTGCGTACCTGTGCAATGGTTGCCACCCGCGAAGCAACTTGCCCACCTGCCTCGCTACGCGCTGCTTGGGTAACCTCTTCTCCTTCCAGCAGAATGCGCGTTTCGCCCGTGCTTGGGTCTGGTAAAAAAGTCACATCCAGCGCGTTTGCCAGTGCTTCCAGCGCTTCTGCTGCATCCAAGGCGACGCCATGTTTGAGCGCGGCTTGCCCTAACACGCGGTATAGAGCACCACTGTCGAGTATATGCCAACCCAAGGCTGCGGCAACCCGCAAAGAGGCTGTGCCCTTGCCGACGCCGCCGGGTCCGTCAATGGTCAAAACTGGAATTGTTGCAATGTGCATAAAAATTTCTCCCCATTTGGCTAGGGTATTTTTAGAACTTGTGAGCCATGTAAAACGCATAACGCCCCGCGAAGGGGCGTTATGCGCAGCTTGACCGCTTTGCTAACGGGTTAGAAGTTGGGCTGTATTGGACAATTGCCCGCTGTTGATTTAACCACCAGGCGCTCTAAGTGCTCGGCATATTTATCCATGTCGGCTTCGGTATGCACTTCGGTGGCGCAGACCAGGACGGCTTCGCCGAGTTCGGGATAGTCATGGCTGAGATTAAAGCCGCCGAGGGTGTTGTGCGCTGCCAACGCTCGTAAAGTTGCTTCTACAGAAACGGGGAGACGGAGCACAAATTCATGGAAGTTCGCACCGCCGTTAAATAGTACTTCAACGCCCGCAATTGCGCTCAGCTTGTCGCGTAGTTGCTGGGCATTCTGATGTGCCATTAAGGCTGTGCGTTCTAAACCTTCTGCGCCCATGAGGGATAAATAAATAGTCGCGGCTGTGACCATCAAGCCCTGATTGGTGCAGATGTTAGAGGTGGCTTTAGAGCGGCGGATGTGTTGCTCGCGGGCTTGCAAAGTGAGGGTATAGCCAGGTTTGCCGTCCATATCCAACGTGCGCCCGATGATACGCCCTGGCATTTGCCGTACCAGTGCTTTTTTGCAGCACATAAAGCCAAAATAGGGGCCGCCAGATGCCAACGGGATGCCAAGCGGCTGTCCTTCGCCGCAGGCAATGTCCGCGCCTTGCGTACCCCAATGACCAGGGGCTTTGAGTATGGCTAACGACAACGGGTTGACCAAAGCAATGACCAGCACATTGCGGGCATGTGCCCACTCGGTCAGGGCGTCTACGTCTTCCAAGCTGCCAAAGAAATTGGGTTGAGCAATCACCAGCGCGGCTATGTCTGTGCCTTCATGACTTGCCAAGGCTTGCATATCCACTGTGCCTTGTGCGGTAAAAGGCAGTTCTAACAGTTGGATTCCTTGGTTTTTGGTCAAGGTATGCGCGACTTTGCGGTAATGCGGATGCACAGTACGCGGCACTAAAATCTGTTTGGCATTGGATTTAGTGTTGCCACGCACCGCCATCAGAATGGCTTCTGCCAACGCCGAAGCGCCGTCATACAGGGAGGCATTAGACACATCTAAGCCGGTCAAGGAGGTCATCATGCTTTGGAATTCGTACAGCAACTGTAGCGTGCCTTGACTGGCTTCTGCTTGATAGGGGGTATAGGCAGAATAGTATTCTCCGCGTGTAGTAATATCCCAAACCGCCGCTGGAATATGGTGCAGATAAGCACCGGCACCGATAAAGCATAAGCCGCTGCTGTCTTGTGCTGCCCGCGTGCGCATTAAGCGCGTGATTTCGAGTTCTGAAACCTGTTCTGGCACTGCTGCCAAACTTGCGCAACGCAACTCAGCGGGAATTTCTTCAAACAGCTCATGCAGAGAGGCAACGCCTATGGCTGCCAGCATTGCCTGTTCGTCGCCAGGCGTGTGAGGAATGTAAGGCATCTTAGTCCGCTTCTTGTTCCAGTGCCTCAGTATAGGCTGCGGCGTCCAGCAGCGTGCTTAAGTCATTGTTATCTGAGAGTTTAATGCGGCAAATCCAGCCGTCGCCATAAGGATCGCTGTTGATGATTTCGGGGGCATCGCCCAAGGCTTCATTGACCTCAACAATTTCCCCATTGACCGGACTATAGACATCTGAAGCCGCTTTGACCGATTCCAACACGGTGCATTCAGCGCCCGCTTCCACCTTTTGCCCTACTTCTGGCAAATCTATAAACACCAGATCACCTAACAAGGCTTGCGCATGATCTGTGATGCCGATAGTGACAAAACCATCGCCCAAATCGTGCAGCCATTCGTGAGATTTCAGATACTTCAGGTCTGCTGGAACTTCGCTCATGTTTCAACTCCTTGGCTTAAAGATAAACCTTACATTCAGTTTAATTGGGTTAAACCTCAACCAATGCTTTACCATTGCGCACAAAGGGCGGCTTGACCACTTTAGCCAGCACCGCTTTATCGCGTATTTGCACTTTTACCTGTTCAGTCAGAGCAGAGGGTACTCGCGCCAAGGCAATACCCGCATTCAGGGTTGGCGAAAAAGTGCCGCTGGTGATTTCTCCTTCCCCTACGCCTTCAACGAGCACCTTCTGATGGGCACGCAACACGCCTTTTTCTAGTAGCACTAGCCCAATCAATAGCTGCTCTGCGCCATCTTGACGGAGCGGTTCAATGGCTGCGCGTCCGATAAAATCACGGGTTTCCGGCGTCCACGCCAACGTCCAACCTAAGCCAGAAGCGCAGGGTGTGGTTTCTTCGGTCATGTCTGCACCGTACAAATTCATACCCGCCTCCAAGCGCAAAGTATCGCGGGCGCCCAAGCCGATGGGTTTTACGCCAGCCGCCAGCAACGCATCCCACAAACCGGGCGCGGCTTCGTTGGGAAGCATGATTTCTATGCCATCTTCACCCGTATAACCCGTGCGCCCGACAAACCAGTCGGCTTCCCAGGCGGCGAAAAAAGGCTTCAGTGCCGCTACGGGTGCTTGCAAACTGCTGGGCAACAAGGGTAAAGCCATTGCCCGTGCTTGCGGACCCTGCACCGCGAGCATAGATAAATCCTGTTCTTGCAAACTGACTGCATAATTTTCCGCTTGTTTTTGCATCCAGGCTAAATCTTTTTCGCGGGTTGCCGCGTTCACCACCACGCGGTAATTGTTCGTATCCACATAATACACAATGAGATCATCAATCACCCCGCCGTGCTCGTTTAACATACAGGAATACAAGGCTTTGCCGGTTTCTTGTAAACGCGCCACGTCGTTTGCTAGCAAATAACGCAAATACGCTTGTGCCTGAGTGCCACTGACATCCACCACCGTCATGTGCGATACATCAAACACCCCTGCCGTTTCGCGCACCTGGCGATGCTCATTGAGTTGAGAACCATAGTGCAACGGCATATCCCAGCCAGCAAAATCCACGATTTTAGCCTCGGCGTCCAAATGTTTTTGATACAGAGCGGTGTGCTTACCCATAATGGTTTCGCTTCTTAATGAAAGATGAAATTAAATCAAACCAAACTATTTTTTGGTTTGGCTTAAATGAAATGCTGAAATTTTAATTTTATCGCACAGCAGTCAAAAATGACTGACTAAACATATCAATTCGCTGCTAACGAGGCAACAAGTTTATCTAAGCGTGCAAGCCCAGCGTTTTTAAAGCCTCATGCAGCGTGCGTAGTGCCTGCCCGCGATGACTTAACTGGTTTTTTTGCACACTGCTCAATTGCGCCGCCGAGCAGTTAAATTCTGGCACATAAAACACAGGATCATAACCAAAACCGTTATCGCCCTGTGGTGCGGTCAGGATTTGCCCGTTCCAAGTCCCTTGACAAATCAAGGGAGTCGCGTCGGTTGCGTGGCGCATATAGACCAAAATGCACTGAAAACGCGCACCGCGCTGTGCGGCGGGCACGCCTTCTAGTTGCTGAAGTAACTGGGCGCAATTTTGCGCGTCGCTGGCATCTGCGCCAGCAAAGCGAGCGGAATAAATACCAGGCGCACCCTGCAAGGCATCTACCTCAATGCCGGAATCATCTGCCAAGGCGGGCAAGCCCGTGTGCTGGCAAGCATGGCGGGCTTTGAGCAGTGCATTTTCGACAAAACTCAAACCGGTTTCTTCCACGCTGTCTAAGTTAAAGGCTTTTTGTGGTTTTACTTCAAACGCCAAATCAGCCAGCAATGCGTTAAATTCCCTCACTTTTCCGGCGTTGTTGCTGGCTAGGACAATGGTTTGCATTAAGGCGCTCCTAAAAAGTCTTGAATAATCTGTATATGCGTGGCATCCATCAGCGAAGGTGCATGTCCGGCATCCGCAATATGTACTACTTGTAGCGCCGCATGAGTTTGCTGCATCTGCACAATGGTGGCGGGCAATAATAAATCAGAATCCATACCGTGCAACAACAAGGTTGGACAACGCACCTTTTTCCACTGCGCCCAGAGCGAAACATCTTGCACAGGTGTCTGAAAAGCCTTAAAAATTTGCGGATCATAATGCAGCCGGCAAACACCATTTGGCTGTTGCTGGATGCTGTATTGGGTTAAATGCCGCCAGTGCGCGTCGCTGAGTTTACCAAAAGGCGCATGGATAGTGCGGAAATAGATTTCGGCTGCCTGTATATCAGAAAATTCCGATGGTGCGTGTTGCAAGTAGCGGGCAATGCGCTTTAAGGCGGCTTGTGGCAGAAAAGCACCTACGTCATTCAGCACCAAACGGCGGATAGACATATTTTCTTGGGCTGCCAGCAGCATTCCTAAAATACCGCCCATTGAAGTGCCGATCCAGTCTACTTGGGCATCCGGCACAGTCTGCAAAAGCTGTTGTAAATCTTGCAGATATTGGTTGTAGTTATAATCTTGCGGATGTGCTAACCAACTGCTTTGCCCGCGCCCTGGCATATCGGGACAAAGCACCTGGTAAGTCTGAGCCGAAAGTGCGGCGGCAAGCACATCAAAATCGTGGCTATTGCGGGTTAAGCCATGCACGCACACCAGGGTTTTGGCGCTTTCCGTCGCTTCCGCTTTCCAGTGGCGATAATAAAGCCGGTGCCCTTGGGCGCTGTCAGCACAGGTAATGAACTGGAGACTGCATTGCGACATGAGGTTTTATCGAGCAAAGAGCACTAATTGAGGCGCTGCGCTGCCAGCAACAAATAGCGCGGATGCAAGAAATCCAGTTGTAAAGTCGCCGCATAGGTTTGGGTTTCGCTGCTCAGTTCATCCAGCGGCACCTGTATATCCACATAGGGTAAGCGCACTATGCTGCTATTGACCTGATACTGCGCATGGCATTGGCTATCTGTCGCAGTGCCATTTACCGCTACTTGCATGACTTGGAAAAAGCCTCGTGGGTGCCAAAACAAGTCAGCACTCAAGACTGGCATGGGTAAGCTGCCTAAACTGGAACCAACCATATCCACTGCTGGCACATGCAGCAGACTGGTGTGTGCATCAAACAGGGCATGTTCAGCACAAGCAGGCGCGGCGGGAGGTGCTGGTTCAGTCGCGCCCAAGGTTAGGGTTTGGGTCAGCGTATCCCGCGTACCCAAAGCATCTACCAGACCTAAAGTAAAGGAGTGCTCGCCTGCTTCGAGCATTTCCAGGTTGAAACGCTCTGCGGTGGTTAAGGGATTCCCGTAAGCGTCAAGCCAGATAAAGTGCAGCGGCAACCCCTTGGGATCATAGGAACTGGAAGCATCCAACGTGACCTGCCAAGGAGCGTGGGTGTTTTCCACTGCAAAACTAAAAGCCGCCACCGGCGGTTGGCTGCGCATCAGCTTGCGAATGCGCTGATTGGCGGTGTCTGCCACATACAGGTGTCCTTGGCTATCCAACGCCAACCCCCTGGCGTAACGAAATTGCGCTTGCAAGGCTAACCAGCCATCACCTGCGTAACCCGTTTTGTTCAGTTGCCCAGCGATGTTATTGAGCACCCCTTGGGTATCTACTTCACGGATTAAATCCCACGCCCAATCATTGATATACAAGCGTCCGCTAGAATCCACCGCCACCGCGACTGGCATATTGAGTTCGGCACGCACCGCCTGCTGCCCTTCTTCCATAAAGCTGGAAGCAAACATGCCGCGATAGCCGCCGCCCGCTACCGTGTAAATAATGCCGCCGTCAATCATGCGAATGCGATTGTTATTGGTATCGGCAATAAACAAGCGATCATAGGGATCGAGTGCCAAGCCTTCAGGATTCCACAATTGCGCCTGCCCAGCCGGCAAACCGTCGCCGATACTGCTATCACTGAAAGGCGCACCGCCAATCAACGTGCTAATAACACCCCAAACGTCAATTTTGCGCACCGCACTGACGACCTTTTCCAACACATACAGATTGCCAACAGAATCCACCGCCAAATCATAAGGCGCATCATGTTGCGCTGCGATTGCCAAGCCGTCGTCGCCGCTGTAGCCGCGAACGCCTGTACCGCTGTAGGTGCTGATAATCCCGTTAGCATCTACTTTGCGTATCCGGTAATTGCGTAAATCCGCAATAAAAACATTACCTTGCTCATCAACCGCCAAGGCTTGCGGATGATTAAGTTGGGCTTCGGTTGCTAAGCCACCGTCGCCGCTATAACCCGCAGTGCCGTTGCCAGCAAGGGTGCTGATGATGCCTTGCGGCGTCACTTTGCGCACACGCTGATGCCAAGTATCAGCAATGTACAGGTTGCCTTCCGCGTCTACAGTGACATCCGCTGGCGCATACAACGAGGCTTGCGCCGCCAAGCCGCCGTCGCCTAAAGGCGCGTCATACTGACCATTGCCCGCTACCGTCACCACCACCCATTCATCAGGTGCTGCTGCTTGCGCGGTGGGTAACGCCAGCGTCAACATAAGCGCATAGCAAAATACTTGGTTTTTCATGGTTGAATATCTCCCAAATACATTCTCAAACAAGATAGTGCAAAATCATCCAAGCCGTAAAACTAGACGGATTCTGGCACCTATTCTATCAGCAGTTGAAAGACTCACACTTAAAGGGTTTCCACAGCGGCAGTTGGAGCTGACAAACGGACTGATGGGTAGACAACATAGAGTTTGATGCGTTTGCGCATGTTGGCAAGCAAAACTTTCTGTTGTCACTCTTATCTTTTTCATCCGTCAAAACAAAACAAATGCTGGCACTTGCTTAAGCAGCTTCTAGGAGATTTTTCAGGTGCTGGAGATCAGGCAGGTAGAGCGTTTGCTCATCTAAGCTCACGGTAGCGGATAAACCGGGCAGATTTTCCAGTTTTTGCGGGTCTTTCAGCATGTCAGCGGTGATGGACAGAATGCGCGGAGCAGCAACTGTGCTGATAGCAAAGAAAGGGATTTTTTCTTGAATGCCATAGAGCACCACAATGCGCGGTTCTTCATTGCTTTCAACGGGCGGTAAGCCAGACAGTTTTTCTAAAGAAAGCAAAGGAACTTGTTGATGACGCCAATGCAGTATGCCTTGCAGATGTTTTTTAGTGCTCTGTGCAACTTTGCTTTCCTGTACGCGCAACACTTCCGCCACCATTGCGCTGGGTAATAAGATGAAACCATCGCCGACGGGAATCATGACGCTACGCACGCTTTCTGGGTTATTCATGAGCCACTTCTGCCTTGTTTATGGATTTAGGAGGATGTTCACCGAGCAGTGCATTGATGTTTTCCAGTAGTTCCGGTTCATTAAAGGGTTTGCCCAGGTGCTTATTGATGCCGATTTTGGCTGCTCGCTCGCGGTGTTTGCTGCCGGTGCGAGAGGTAATCATGATAATGGGGATGTGTTTTAAGGCGTCTGAATTGCGCATTTGGGTCGCCAATTCAAAGCCATCCATGCGCGGCATTTCTACGTCTAGCAACATGAGATCGGGAATATTTTCCTGTAGTTGCGCAATGGCATCTACGCCATCTTTGGCGGTCATGACTTCCATGCCCTGGCGTTTCAGCAAGCGGGCGGTGACTTTGCGCACTGTAATGGAGTCATCCACCACCATGATGGTTTTGACCACGGGTTTGAGTTCTTTA
This sequence comes from Thiomargarita sp., assembly GCA_020720115.1. GTDB lineage: Bacteria > Pseudomonadota > Gammaproteobacteria > Beggiatoales > Beggiatoaceae > BB31. The sequence goes on from DYPD01000002.1 coordinate 59,478, forward strand.
CCTTCTTGCGCAGCTGCCATGCTGTGCATTTTGTGCATGGCGGAATGTGAGCGTAGCAGGGTCAACACATCGAGAATAATCACCACGCGCCCATCGCCTAGAATGGTCGCACCTGCAATCCAGCGAATGCCGCTGAGCTGCGGACCTACAGATTTGACTACCACTTCTTTGCTGCCTTCGATAGCGTCAATCACCAAGGCGATACGCTGTTCGGAAACGCTAACCAGCATCAGCGGCAGGAGCGAAGTATCTACCGAAGCGTGCGGAAAACCCAACATGTCTGCCAGATAGGCAATGCGGTAGCTTTTGCCCATGAAAGTATAGTTTTTGGCGTCGCCCTGCTCGGTCTGTAAATCTTGGCGCGGTATGCGCACCACGCCATCTACGTTGTGTAGCGGCACTGCCATAGTTTCTTCGCCAAGGTGAATGAGCAGAGATTGGCTAATGGTCAATGACAGCGGCAGCCGCACTTCAAAAGTAGTGCCCTTGCCACGCACCGAGTGAATTTGCAAAGCGCCACCTAACTGCTTAATTTCATTGCTGGCGATATCCATACCCACGCCGCGTCCAGACACCTGAGTGATGGTTTTAGCCGTGCTAAACGCAGGCTGTAAGATAAACTGCATGAGTTCTTCTTCTGAGATGATTTCGTCGGGCTTAATCATGCCGCGCTCAATGGCTTTTTTGCGGATCGCATCGGTATTGATACCCGCGCCGTCATCACTGAGTTTCAAAATCAATTCTGCGCCTTCTTGGGACAAATCAATGCGCACTTCGGCGACAGGCAGCTTGCCGACTTTGGCACGCACATCGCCGTTTTCAATGCCATGCCCAATAGCGTTGCGCAGCATATGTTCTAGCGGTGCGACAATACGATTGAGCACTGTGCGTTCAAATTCGATGCTGTCATCATTGACCGAGAAATTGACTTGTTTGTGCAATTCGCGGGAAGTAAGACGAGCAATGCGTTGTAAACGGGGCGAAATCTGCGCAAAAGGCACCATGCGGGTGCGCATAATACCATCTTGTAATTCTGCGCCCACACGACTTTGTTGAATCAGCAGTGAATCTGTGTGGCGATATAGAGAAGCCATGCTCTCTTGGATATTTTGCAAGTCAGTCACTGTTTCCATTAAAGAACGGGATAACTGCTGCAATACAGAAAAACGATCCATTTCTAAAGGATCAAATTCTTCGTCATCCGGTCCGGTGCTGGTGACTTGTCCAAAATGCGAAATAATCTGCGCTTCTGTTTCAATTTCCAGACGCCGCAATTGATCACGCAAACGCATAACCGTTTGATCCATTTCCTGCAAATTCAGCTTAGCAGAGCCTTGCTGTTGTTCTAAATGAGCGCGGTTAATCGCCATTTCTCCAGCAAGATTGGTTAATTTATCAATCAGTTGCGCTTTTACGCGCACCCGCTCATCACTTTCTGCGCCCGCATCGTCAGCGGCTTTTTCGTTGCTGATCACGGCTTTTTCAGGCTCGGCAGGATGCGCCACTGTTTCTGACTCTGTAGCTGCGGCGATTTCATCCGTAGCACTGGCTTTTTTCGTTACTGGGAGCGGCGTTGGCAGCATAGTGGCGCCGCCGCTCAAGGTGCTGTCCACTTTTGCCAGCAATTCTGGATTCGGCGTCAGGCTCTCGCCGCTACGCACTGCTTCCAGCATAGAAGCTAATTCATCTACGCTTTCTTGCACAATGCCTTGCAAAGCCGGGTTAGACTGCGCATTACCTTCAACAATTTTGGTCAACACGGATTCCAGATGATGACTCAAATCGCCCATCACAGAAATGCCAACCATGCGCGAGCCGCCTTTCAGGGTGTGCAACTCGCGTTGCAATTCCTTAAGCAACGGCATACTGTTTGGTGAAGCCTGCCAACGCCCCAACAGCGATTGACAGGTTTCCAGAATTTCCTCAGCTTCTTCAAGGAAAATCTCCATAAATTCATCTACCGCTTCCTCTCCACCTTCTTCTGCAACAGAAACCGGAATAGGCGCTGCTGGGGCGGGGGCAGTTTTAAAACTATCGGCTGGGGCAATTTTAAGGTTATCGGGCGGTGTAGGAAAATCTGTTGGCATAGTTTTCTTAGGTTCCATTTCTGATTCTGTTTCACGCGCTTCTAAACTGCGCTCTTCTTTAGGTAAAGCAGCCAGCAACCGATCCCAGGTGGACAAAAGTTTTTTCTGCTTCTGTTCTTCAGGCGTATGCCCCTGATTTTTGAGAGTATGCTCTAGGGTTCTGCCACTTTCTACAAATAAAGCAATAATTTCTTTTTTCAATAACAAACGGCGTTCAAAAGCAATGCGCGAGAAATTTTCCATACGCGCTGCTAATTCGGCAAGATCGTTAAAACCAATACTGCGTGAACTACCGTTTAGAGTATGCAACACCCGAATGATCGGCTCAGTTACCTGACAAGGCAGAGATTTGTGGCATTTCACCAAAAATTCTTTCAGTTCCTTTAGATGTCCTTTCGCTTCTGTTTGGAAAATATCTTGTAAAACAGCCGCATACTTCTCATCTGACTCATCATCTATAAATTTATTGGTGGATCGTTCAGTAACTACCGCAGCAGGAGTGGCTTGCGCTTTCTCTACTACGGGCATTTCTAGCTCTACTGCTTCTATGGGCTGTTTTATTTCTGCTACTGCACAGATTTCCTCTACAGCTTCCTGCGTAGGCTCAACTGCGTCTAATGCCACCTCAGCCGCATCCATGACTTCAACTTTTACAGAGTCAGCCACCAGTAATTCATCATCAAGTTCGCCATCTACTTGCGCAGTGGGCGCTCCAACAAATTCACCGAGTTCTGCGCCTTTGGTTTTAGTGAGATGAATTGCCTGTGACATCAATAAAAGCGTGGCATAAGGGGGCTGAGTTTCGCCGGCTTGAAATTGTTGAATCATCGGCGGCACCATTTCTGCCACTTGATCCAGCAAGCGCAAAACATGCGAATTGCGCGGCATAATGCCTTCAAGGATTTTATTCAGCATATTTTCAAACGCCCAGCCCAATTCACCCAGCACGGTAGCACCCACTAAGCGCCCGCTGCCTTTCAGGGTGTGAAAAGCCCGTCTAAGGGTTTGTAAAGACTCAGTGTCAGAAGGACTCTCGCGCCAGATTTCATAGCTGTTTTTCATTTCTTCCAACACTTCATCTACTTCTTCAACGAAGATTTCTAGGATTTCTTCATCAATATCTTCAGCCGGCGCTTGTTCCGGGAGTTCTAAGAGGGGCAGAGCCATAGCAGTCATCTCGATGGTTGAGGCAGGAAACTCGTTTAAGATTAAGACAGTGTAGCGGATATTTAAGGTAAGGTCATCAGTCAATGCTGCTAGGGATTTTACCCATGCTTCACCGCTTTTAGCAAATGCGGGAAACTTGAAGAGCTATACGAACAGCCCACCCAAAAATCAACTGCATGAAAGTTTTCCGCAACGCTTTTGGGTTTAGCTGCCCCTCACTGAGTGCGCTGTGAGAGGAAATGCCATTA
>DYPD01000069.1 GCA_020720115.1 Thiomargarita sp.
TGAAAGAAAACTCATAACTTGTTGAAATTCTTTACGATATAGCGAAATTTTGTTCTGAATGTTTTTAGAAATTCTGTTGAAATTCAATCGAAACTATAAAAAAACAACTGAATGACTATTGAATGACCACCGAATGACAATACATTCAATTGAAAAACAGCTATAATCTACATGATATCAAATATTTAAACGTTTTCTTACAAACACTATATCGTCGCTTCTATTTGTGAGTTGTGAAGCCTTCATCCACAGTAAAAATGTAATGCCGGTTTCAAACAATCCGACGTAAACGACTGCAAGTATGCCGTTAAAGTTCTGAATTAAGAAATCATTTGTAACTAACAGATATATTGAAATATAGAACGTTCCGAATAAAAAGTTTCTGAATAATTTTACGGTTTCATCCGCAGTATCTTTTTTATTGAAAATCCACGACAACGCCCACACAACCGAACTACCCGCTGCAAGCGCAACGCCGGTCGGATTGTCAAATTTAACGCTCAGAATTGCGCCGCGTGTGGCAATGACGTAAACGCCGGCAAAGCCGAATATCAAGGCAAAAATGCTTTTTACAGACAATTTTTCGTGTAACATTGGCGCAGATAGTAAAACTAACACAATAGGACACAGGTAATTAAGCGGTTGTGCCAATTGCGCAGGCAAAATACTGTAGGCTTTCAACAAAATCATGTAATACAAAAACGGATTCAGAAAACCGTTACGTGCAGCAACGAACCATTCCGTTGCGTTCGCACGAAAAAATTTAGCACTTATACCTTCCCAAAGAGCAATCGCAAAGTAAGTTACAACAGAAACCGCCGAAGCAAAAAACAGCAATTGCGCAAAATTTACGAACGACAACGTAATTTTTAACGCCGTTGCCACCGTACTCCACAGCAAAACCGCTGACAATGCGAAAATTACGGCACGTTTTTCCTTAGTCATGTGTCGGATAATTCATGCTGCGTTTGAGCGCATCGAGCCAGCCTTCATAAAGCGCATCGCGTTGTTTTTCAGGCATATTGGGTTGAAAAATTCGGTCAATTCGGCGCTTATCGTAAATTTCTTCGCGCGACCAGAAGCCTACAGCCAAACCTGCAAGCAAAGCCGCACCGAGCGCGGTTGTTTCAATAATTTCAGGGCGTATCACGTTGGTATTCAGTATATCAGCCTGAAATTGCATGAGAAAATTATTTGCAGACGCGCCGCCGTCCACATTCAATTCTTTGAGTTCGATACGCGAATCTAAAGCCATCGCTTCCAAAACATCGCGCGTTTGGTATGCGAGCGATTCCAGCGTGGCGCGTACAATATGCTTATCTGTAATGCCTTGCGTGATTCCTGTGATTGTTCCTTTTGCGGTCATGTCCCAATAAGGTGTGCCTAAGCCGGAAAATGCCGGCACAAGGTAAACGCCTTCCGAACTTTCAACAGATGAAGCGATTAGTTCCGTATCGCCGGCAGATTTTATGATTTTCAAACCGTCGCGCAACCATTTTACGGCGGCTCCGGCAATGAAAACGCTGCCTTCGAGCGCGTAAGTGATTTCTCCGTCCAAGCCCCAAGCAATGGTTGTGAGCAAACCGGAATCGGATTTTACGCGCTCTTTTCCGGTATTCATCAGCATGAAACAGCCTGTTCCATAAGTGTTTTTGGCTTCGCCGGCATCGAAACAACGTTGTCCGAACAAGGCTGCTTGCTGGTCTCCAGCCATGCCGGCAATCGGAATTTCCTGTCCGAATAATTCAGCAGACGTATATCCGTAAAGTTTAGATGAATCTACAACTTCAGGTAAAATTGATTTAGGAATATCGAATAAATCCAAAAGTGATTCGTCCCAGACGCATTTTTTTATGTTAAATAACATTGTTCGCGACGCGTTCGAGTAATCTGTCAAATGTAATTTTCCGCCGGAAAGTTTCCATATCAACCAAGTATCAATTGTTCCGAAAAGCAGATTTCCTTCGTCGGCTAACGCCCGCGCGAAGGGCACATTATCGAGCGTCCATCGGATTTTTGTTGCCGAAAAATAGGTATCAATCGGAAGTCCGGTTATTGCATGAATACGTTCTTCTAAACCTTGCAAACGCATTGATTCACAGTATGATTGCGTGCGTTGATCTTGCCAAACGATGGCGTTGTAGATGGGTTTTCCTGTGATTTTATTCCACAAAACGGAAGTTTCTCGTTGGTTTGTAATGCCGACGGCTGCGATTTCGGACGCTGAAATTCCTGCATTTTGTATGGCACGAAGTGCTGTTTGGTACTGACTTTGCCAAATTTCCTCGGGGTCGTGTTCAACGTAACCTGTTTTTGGATAGTATTGTGAAAATTCCTGTTGTGCCGATGCAATAACCGACTTTTTTTTATCGAAAAGTAAAGCTCTTGAACTGCTTGTGCCTTGGTCTAATGCGAGAATGTAATTCATTGATTTAATATTAGTTTTTGAGAAAAAATAGTTATTTCAACATCAAAAAGAAGAATTTCAGCGAAGATAGTTTTTTCATTTTTCATAAAAAATTTTTCTGTTGCCGAAAGTTTACGCATCTTTGAATTTTTAAAGTACAACATACTTTTTTTTGTTATTTTTGCAGAAGATATTAACTTTATCGAATTTCCGGAACGATATATGCAACGTTTTTTTTTATGAGTTCCTTTTATCAGAAAATAAGTATTCGGGCAAGGTTTAACTTACTCATAGCCAGTGTGGTAATTGTATTCGCAATTATTACTACGTTCTTTCTGTTTTCTTTACAAAAGGTACAAAAATACCATGATTATAATACTCAAATATCGAATTTAAAAATCGAATATTTGAATATGCGCCGTTTTGAGCAACATTTTTTGTTACGCTACCCTGAAGATCAAGCTTTTTTTACCACCAAAGAAAATAAATATTTAGAAAAACATACAGAAGCCGCCGAAGCTTTTAGTGAAATTATTGAAAAATTAATCGCTGACGATATTTCAAAAGATTTGCATTTAACAGAATCGTTCGGAAAAATATCTACTTACGAAAAACGGTACGAAGAAATTTTCGCGCTGCTTAGCAATGAAATCCACAGAAAAGGTTCGCCTGTTTCAGGCGTTATCGGCGAAATGCTCGCCTCATCGAATGCTGCATATAATTCGGAATCAAACCCATACATCAAAGAATACAACTTGCAACTCATGCAATTGTCGGAAAAATATCTGCAAAGTAAAAGTCCGTCTTATTACCAGAATTTTCTTGTTGTATTCTCTTCGTTGAACAACTATATCAGCACCGGACTCGCCCCCGAACACCGTTACACTTCCTCTGTTCAGCAGGATTCGACAAAAGTGGATACGATGCAAATTGCGACATCGGGCAATGTATCGCCGGAATTTATCAAACACATCAACAGTTTCAAATATCACTTTTCAACGATATTTAAAATTGATAACGGCATCGGTCTGTCGTCCAAAGAAGGCTTGCTGGGCGAATTACGAACGGAAATCCATAAAGTAGATCCGGAATTAGAAACCATTGATACTAAAATTTCCGAACGTTTCGACACTTATATAACGCGCACACACACATCGGCATATATTTTTTTCGGTCTTTTGTTGGGCGGCATTGTGTTCCTGATTTGGCAATTTTCAAACTCCATTTTGTTTCCGGTAAACAAGTTAAAATCATACATCAGTCCGCTCAGTCGAGGTAGTTTGCCCGAAAATTTGCCCGACGTGGACGGCAAAGATGAAATTTCAGAAATGACCCTGCGCGTGAACGAACTCATCTCCGGTTTGAAACAAACAACCGATTTCGCCTCCGCCATCGGACGAGGCAGATTCGACACTGATTATAAACCGCTCAGCTCCGACGATGTACTCGGAAACTCACTCATCGAAATGCGCCAGAACCTCAATCAAGCCAAAATTGATGAGGAAATGCGTAAGCGCGAAGATGATATGCGTAAATGGGCAAACGAAGGCTTAGCCAAATTCAACGACATTTTGAGACAAAGCAGCGGAAATATTCCGGAGCTTTCGGCTATTGTTATCAGAGAGTTAGTCCATTTTCTGAATGCAAACCAAGGCGGCGTTTTTGTTCAAAATAAAGACGATAAAACGTCATACTTAGACCTTGTTGCAGCTTACGCTTACGGACAAGACAAAAAACGACAAAAACGCATTTTGCTGGGCGAAGGCTTAGTCGGGACGGCTGCCATCGAAAAGGAAACGATTTACATGACCGATATTCCTGAAAATTACATCAGTATTACATCCGGTTTAGGCGGCAGCAATCCGCGCAGTTTGCTCATTGTCCCCATGAAAGTGGAAGACGAAATTTTCGGTGTTATTGAAATTGCATCATTTAACGAGTTTAATTCCAATGAGATAGAGTTTGCCGAAAAAGTTTCGGAAACCATCGCGGCATCCCTATCCATTACGGGCATCAACAGCCGAACATCCGAACTATTGGAGCAATCGCAACGCGCAGCCGAGCAAATGGCAATTCAGGAAGAGGAAATGCGTCGCAGCTTTGAAGAACTCAAGCAAACTCAGGAAGAATCGGCAAAACGCGAAGCCGAAATGTCCGGAATTTTGACGGCAATTAATTCTTCCTCATTTGTTTTTGAAATCAATACCAAAGGTTATATCACGACAGTAAACCGTGAACTTCTTGATACTTTGAAACTTGACGAGCAAGATATTGTAGGAAAAATGCACCACGATTTTGTAAGCCCGGAAAATGACCGTGTTTACAGCGATTTTTGGTTCAAACTCAAAAACGGCGAATACCAAAAAGCCACCGAACGCATCAAAATCAGCGGACGCGAGAAATGGTTCAGCGTAACCTACACGCCGATTAAAGACGAAACCGGCGAAGTTCAAAAAATATTGTCACTCGCTACAGATTTGACTGAAACCAAAGAGCTTGAGTTTGAACTCCGCGACCAAGCCGAAGCCATGCAAGCTCAAGAAGAAGAAATGCGCCAAAACTTGGAAGAACTGCATTCGACCCAAGAAGAAATGGCAAAAAAACAAGAAATGCTCGAAAAAGCAAACCTCGAAGCCAAATCGCGCGAGCATGTTTTAAAAGAAGCTATGAACCGCGCAAACGACCAAGAACGCGAACTTCAACTCAAAATCGGCGAATTGAATGCCACAAAAAATCAGTTAGAAGAAGAGCATACACGCATGATTGAACTCAACAACGAAATTGCAATTCAAGAAAAAGAATCATCCATCGTTTTTCAATCCGTCGATAAAAATAACCTTGTGGCGGAATACAGCACAAGCGGAACGCTAATCTCCGTAAATAATTTATTCTTAGACAGGTTTGGCTATAATTTCAAAGATGTAAGTAATCGACACCATCGAATGTTCATACATGATGACGACCGCAAAAGGCTTGAATACAAACACTTATGGAATGATTTGAGAAATGGAAAACCTTACGAACAAGAATGTCGTCGAATCACAAAAAGCGGAGAAGTCCTCTTCTTTAAAGGAATATTTACACCGATAAAAGATTTTCACGGACAAACTTACAAAATATTAGAAATTCTGACCGATGTTACCGAACTTAAACGCACAGGTGCAGAGCATCAGAGCAGAATGGATAACATCAACAAAACCAACGTAATGGTAGAAATTGGTAAGCATCAAACCATAATTTCAGCCAATCCACTTTTTGCCGAATCCGTAGGCTACACACTAGAGGAACTGACAGGAATGAATTATTCCGATTTAGTAACCAAAGACATTGTGCAAACTGAAAACTACGACCACTTTTGGCGCGACCTTAAACGCGGAAAAGTTACAGGCGGTTTATGGTATTTTATCTCAAAACAAGGCGCGAAACTATTTTTCAAAGGCACGTTCTCGCCGCTGAAAGATCCACTCGGGCATGTTGAAAAAATAATGTTCATGGGCTTAGACGTTACGGATTTTGTAAAACAAGCCGAAGAACTTAAGCAAAAAGATGCTGAGATAGAAGAATTAAAACGAAAATTGGAATAATACCTCCTTTTTTTACAAAGGCATATTGTCAATCAGCCGAACATCGCCGGCGTATGAGGCAATGCAAGCTGTGAATCTTCCCGTGAGTATTTTGCCCTCGGTTATGGACGTAAGTGTATCATTGTCAGCAATTTCAAAATATTCCAAATTCAACAATGGCTGTTTGGAGAATTCAGTTTGAACAAATTCATAAATTTCAGAAACTGTGTTTTCCTGAGCATGGGTTTTCACCCAAACTAAAATTCGAGAAATGTCGGCAGCAGCATGCCTGCATTCGGGCGTTAGGCGTACATTGCGCGAACTCATGGCAAGCCCGTCCGATTCGCGGACAGTTTCACAAGCCACAATTTCGATATTCAGTTCTGCTAAATATTTCTTTGTAATTAAACGAATTACGGCAAGTTGTTGAAAATCTTTTTGACCAAAAAAAGCTTTATTCGGTCGCACGGCATCGAACAATTTTGAAACCACTTGCGCTACGCCGTTAAAATGTCCCGGACGAAACGCACCTTCCATGACGGCGTCTAAACCGTCAAATTCAAACACGCGCGTATCCGGTTCGGGATACATTTCTAAAACTGACGGAAAAAAAACAGCATGACAACCGGCTTGTTCGAGCATTGCAAAATCGGCGGCTTCTGTTCTTGGATATTTTTCCAAATCATCGGGGTTGTTAAACTGCGTCGGATTCACAAATATACTTGCAATACAAATGTCGCATTCTTCTAATGCTTTGTATATTAGTGCTATATGTCCTTTATGTAAAGCACCCATCGTTGGTACAAAACCGATGGTTTTAGAATTACTTCGGAACATAGAAACAAAATCGGAAACTTCGTACTTGGATTTCAAAATGTACATACCTACGTTTTTGGGCTCAAAAATAAAATATTCATCTAAAAAAAACGAATACAACCGGAAAGATATACGATTTAATATAAAACAGAATCAAAAATTCGTATCTTTGCACTTGCGTTTGGTGTGTTCAATTTGGTCAAACTTATTCGTTTGAGCGCAATTTTAGCACTTTACGCAATCAAAGTCCGGTATATGGAAAAGAAAAAAATCCTATTTATTTCACAGGAGATAACACCTTATCTACCTGAAACAGAGCAGTCATACATAGGCAGATATTTGCCTCAGGGCATACAAGATGCAGGCAAAGAAGTTCGGGTTTTCATGCCCAGGTTCGGTATCATTAACGAGCGGCGAAACCAATTGCACGAAGTTATCCGTCTCTCCGGAATCAACATCATTATTAACGATAATGATCATTCACTTATCATAAAAGTGGCATCGATTCAACAAGCTCGAATGCAGGTCTATTTTATTGATAATGAAGATTTTTTTAAACGAAAAGCCTTAGATTCCGATGAAACCGGAAAAATGTACGAAGATAACGATGAGCGCATTATTTTCTTTGCTCGCGGGGTTATTGAAACCGTAAAGAAATTGCGCTGGATTCCCGATCTTATTCACTGCCACGGTTGGATGACGGCTTTGGTGCCGCTGTTTATCAAAACAAGTTATAAGAATGACCCCATTTTTTCTAAATCAAAAGTCGTATATTCTGCTTATGATGACGCATTTGTCGATAAATTTAACCCCACATTTCCTGAAAAATTAATTTCGGACGGAATTACAACTGCCGATGTAAAATCGCTTGAAACCTGTGATTACGACGGACTTATAAAACTTGCCGTAGATTTCTCCGACGGATTAGGATTCGGACAGGAAAATATTAAACCCGAAGTGTTAAAAGTATTTTCCGATGCAACCAAACCCGTGTTGCAGTATCATACAAGAGAAACGTATATTGATGCACATTCGCAATTTTACGACAAAATTTTGTCTGTTTAGATATTTACATGTTAATACACCCTTGTCAGTTTCACAAATGATAAAATTTCCAATCAAAAGCATCGCTGCGTTTTGTGTAGCGGCGGTGTTCGCATCGTGCAATTATGATGATACCGGAGTCGGACAAAACTTATTGCCTGACGAAGATATGATAAAACCGCTGATAACAGATACCATTACGGTTCAATCGTTTACCGAACGCGTGGATACGCTAAACACAAGTCAAGTTGCAAAAGTTATTGTCGGCAGAAATATCGACCCTATTTTCGGAACAACTCAAGCTTCTTTTGCAATGCAATTTGGGTTCTATATAAATTCCGACTCTGTAAATATTATCGTAAACGATGTATATCTAAAACTCTCATATTCAACCGACAGTGTTTACGGACATACCTCCGGCACCGGCATTGATTTAGAAGTTTACGAGCTTAGTAAACGCCTTTATGCAGATTCAACTTATTATTCAAACCTCGCCCCCGAAAGCCTGCATGACGGCAACTTGCTCGGAGCTAAACGCGTTTTTCCCGGTACTTACGAAGATACGGCGGCAGTATATATTCCGCTTAATCACGAATTTGCAAACAGGATTTTTCAAGCCGATGATAATGTTTATGAAAACGACACAACATTTAAAGACACTTTTAAAGGCATACTTGTAAAAGCCGGAGCAAGCACAAATTCCATTCTGAAACTCAGTATCGACACCGGAACATACATTAATATACGCTACCAATACAGTGCCGATTCCGATACGTTAGATTACAAACTATACATTAACGGCACAAATAACGCCAAAATAAACATGTTTACGCACGATTACAGTTCGTCGGTTTTCCAAAATGAGATAAACGCTGCCGAGCCGCAACAAACCTATTCCTATATACAAGGTATGGCGGGTTTAAATACGAAAATCAGATTCCCTTACTTGGAAACATTCAAAACATCGGAAAAACTAAACCTATACAGAGCCGAACTTATACTACCGGTAGCCGATGAAACATTCTCAATATCAGGAAAATACCCGGAAGCTCAATCCTTAATTATTCTGGGTGAAACATCCGACGGCGAACAATATCTACTCAACGAATACCGTTCTTCGGCAGGCACGTATGTGGGTGAATATTTCGACGAAGATACTAAAACCTATCATTTCAATATCACAAAACACATACACGACATACTTTACGAAAATGCCGAAAATATGGATTTGAACATTTTGATTTTGGGCGGAAGCACGAACATGTATCGCGCAGTGCTGCATTCAGGTTCAAATTCTGTTTCGCCGATTAAACTTGTTCTCACTTATTCAACCTTATAACCTTTTATCACATGTGCGGAATTGTTGGATACATCGGAAAAAAACAAGCCTATCCGATTCTAATTAAAGGGCTAAAACGTTTGGAATACCGCGGATACGATTCCACAGGTATCGCGCTCATCAACGGCGACACTCACATTTACAAACGCAAAGGAAAAGTTTCCGACCTTGAAAGTGTAATACAAGACGAAAACCTCAGCGGAACCATCGGCATCGGTCATACACGTTGGGCAACGCACGGCGAGCCGAACGATTGCAACGCGCATCCGCACGCTTCGCAAAACGGTAAGTTTATCATTATTCACAACGGAATTATTGAAAACTATGACCGTTTGAAAGAAAAACTTAAGAACAGAGGCTATACCTTTGAAAGCGAAACAGATACAGAAGTTCTTGCAAACCTCATAGAATATATTTACATGAAAGGCGGCGAAGCCGTTACGGCTGAAATTGCCGTACGCATGGCTCTTTCCAAAGTTATCGGAGCTTATGGCATTGTCGTCATTGCGAAGGACGAACCCGATATGCTCATTGCCGCGCGCAAAGGCAGCCCGCTTGTAATCGGAATCGGCGAAGGCGAATATTTCATTGCGTCCGATGCCACACCGATTATTGAACACACCAAAACCGTAATTTATCTCAATAACGACAATGTTGCAGTTATCAAACGCAACGAACTTGTTCTCAAAACAATACAAAACGACGAGCTTATTCCGGAAGTTCAGGAATTGACCATGGACATCGGTGCTATTGAGAAACAAGGCTACGACCATTTCATGCTCAAAGAAATTTTTGAGCAACCGCAATCCATTACCGACACGTTCCGCGGACGCATTTCACTTGATTTATCCGAAATCCGTCTCGGCGGTTTGTTCGATGTTATGCCAAAATTAGAAGCCGCCAAACGCATACTCATCGTAGCTTGCGGCACATCGTGGCACGCCGGTTTGGTGGGCGAATATCTTATCGAAGAGTTCGCGCGCATTCCTGTGGAAGTTGAATACGGTTCCGAATTCCGCTACCGAAATCCGATTATTACACCCGACGACATCGTCATAGCCATAAGTCAAAGCGGCGAAACCGCCGATACGCTTGCCGCCATTGAACTTGCCAAACAAGCCGGCGCGACGGTGCTCGGTGTGTGCAACGTCGTTGGATCAAGCATTCCGCGTGAAACGCATGCGGGCGTTTACACTCATGCCGGACCCGAAATCGGCGTAGCTTCAACCAAAGCTTTTACGGCACAAGTTACCGTACTAACCATGATGGCACTCATGCTGGGGCATCGCAAAGGCATATTGCCCGACAAACAATACCGCGAACTCATCAAAGAACTTGTTGCAGTGCCCGATAAAATTGAAAAGATTCTGAAACAAAACGAGAATTTTGTAAAAATAGCCGAACTCTATAAAGATGCCACAAACAGCCTGTATCTTGGTCGCGGATTTTTGTTTCCGGTTGCGCTGGAAGGTGCTTTGAAACTGAAAGAAATTTCATACATACACGCCGAAGGCTACCCTGCCGCCGAAATGAAACACGGTCCTATTGCACTGATTGACAAGAATATGCCCGTGTATGTGTTGGCAACCAAAGACAAATCTTACGACAAAATTGTTACAAACATACAAGAGGTAAAAGCCCGAAACGGAATCGTAATTGCCGTGGTAACGGAAGGCGACACAGTCATAAAAGGCATTGCCGACCACGTGTTGGAAATTCCCAAATGCCACGAAGCCATTGCGCCGCTGCTTACCGTTGTGCCCTTGCAATTGCTTTCGTATCACATTGCCGTAATGCGCGGCTGCAACGTGGACCAACCGCGTAACTTAGCAAAATCAGTAACAGTAGAATAAATACCGTAAAATAAAAAGCTGCCGGATTTTGACGTCCGGCAGCTTTTTTTTCTTTTTAAACCCTCGTTCTACGTCTCGCTATTTCACAAGAAACCCCTGCCTTGATTTGGTTGTATGCCGAAGCGCAACTATCTTATTACAAAACTACGAAAAATAATCTGACTCTAAAAATGCGCCGACAAATAATTAGTTCTTGTAAGAAAACTCATAACACATTGAAAATATTTATGTTATAGGGATATTTCGACTTGAATGTTTTATGAAATTCTGTAGAAATACGGTAGAAATTCGATTGAAACTAAATAAAAAACTACGAATGACTACTTAATGACTATTTTTGACTACTAAATGACAATACATTCGTTTGAAAAAACTGCTATAATCTACATGAAATCAATTATTTAAACATTTTCTTACAAACACGAAATATCTGCTTCAACGCTACTGTTATCAAGCTCATTGGGATTTCAAAGATTCTGTTTTATCAATTTGTGTACTAAAAGTGGTTGTCTGTTTAATTTTTTACTATTTTTACGCCAAATTAATTCAAAAAAAACAGTATGGAATTTGTAATTGCGTTAATCACACTTACGTTTTTAGAGATTGTTTTGGGCGTGGACAACATTATTTTCGTGTCCATTGTTACGAACAAACTTCCTGAGCAACAACGCCCAAAAGCGCGTTTCATCGGATTGTCGATGGCACTTATTTTCCGAGTCGTGTTGCTTGTTGCGGTTGTTTGGATATTGCATCACCTTACCGACCCGTTTTTTCCGATGGAAGGCATGACGAACGAAGAAGTTATCAAAAAAATTCACGAAAGTAATTTCTTAGACTCTTTACCGCTTATTTGGCATGCTATCGGCGTGCGGGAGCTTGTGCTTTTCGTGGGCGGATTGTTCCTTTTGAGCAAAAGCGTTTCGGAAATACATCATAAAATGGAAGATGCGTCGCATGTCGAGAAACCAACCGGCACAGCAACTATGGGCAAAATCATAACACAAATCGTTTTATTAGATATTGTGTTTTCGTTCGACTCCATTCTCACAGCCGTTGGTATTACCGACAATTTACCTGCCATGATTGGTGCAGTTACCGTAGCAATGATTATTATGCTTTTGTTCTCGAAAAAAATTGCAGAATACATCGCAAGCCGTCCGACTTTGGAAATCTTGGCACTTTCGTTCCTAATTCTCATCGGCTTTATGTTGGTTTTGGACAGCGTGCATTTTGAAGTTCCGAAAGGATTTATCTATTTCGCTGTATTTTTCTCGCTTGTAGTGGAAATTATCAATATTCGCTTCCGCAGAAAACACGATGAAGCCGAGCACTTTCGCAAAGTGCAGGAAGAAGAAAAACCGGTCAAATAATTTAGCATCAATAATTTAGAATAACTTTGCCAAAGTACATAACTTTGGCAAAGTTTCTAAACCGAACTCATATATTCAGTCAAAATGATTCAGTCAAAAACTAAAATATGGATTCACGGCATAATAGAAACCCGTGAGCAACAGCCGTTTCTGAAACCTAAAATTGAAAAAATTGTGTTTGGCTACCTGCGCAACGAGTTGTCGGAACTTGGCTGCACGCTTGCCGATGTTGCCGGCACGGAAAATCATGTACATATCTTGTTTCTTCAAAATCCGAACAAATCGCTTGGCGATATTTTCCGACAAATCAAAACCGCATCGGCACACAGCATCAATTTGGCGAGTTTGATTCCCGAAGAATTTTCGTGGGATATTGCTTTTGCGGCGTTCTCATTAGGCGAATCGCAACTCGATAAAACCAAAGAATATTTTGCCAACCAAAAAGAAGCGCACAAAAAAACAACCCTGCCCGAAGAACTCGAACGCTTTTTCAAACTTTACAATATTCCGAACGAACAGAAGCCTGATTGATTCATATAAACCTGATAAAATTGATTAAAGAAAATCAAAATATTGAATGGAAAGAAAGTTGGCGAGATGAATACTTAAAATGGATTTGTGGTTTTGCTAATGCCGACGGTGGAAAACTTTTCATTGGCATAAATGACCATGGAGAAGTTGTTGGTATTGAAAATGCTAACAAATTATTGGACGAAATACCCAATAAAGTCAGAAATCTTTTGGGACTTGTGATTGACGTTGAATTGAAAATTACCAACGAAAAAGAATATTTGGAAATAACAACTGATACATACCCATTTCCGGTTAGTTACAAAGGTCAATATCATTATCGTAGCGGAAGCACAAAACAAGAATTGCAAGGTGCATCGTTGGATAAATTTTTACTTGAAAAGAAAGGTAAACGTTGGGATAGCGTTCCTGTTCCAAACATAACTGTTTCAGATTTAGACAGTAAAACGTTCGATTTTTTTCGAAAACGTTCAATAAAAAGCAACAGAATTGATGAAACTGTTTTAACAGAAAATAATGAACATATATTAGATAATCTTCAATTAATTGATAGCAAATATCTAAAACGTGCAGCAATTTTGTTGTTTCATCCAAATCCGGAAAAATTTATAACAGGTGCTTTTATCAAAATCGGCTATTTTCAGTCCGATTCTGAATTAATTTTTCAGGATGAAGTGCATGGAAATCTGTTTAATCAGATAGAAATAACGATAGATTTACTTTTTACAAAATATATCAAAGCAATTATTTCGTACGAAGGTATTCAAAGGGTTGAAACATTTGAATATCCGAAAGAAGCTGTAAGAGAAACATTACTAAACGCTGTATCGCACAAAGATTATTCATGCGGAATACCAATTCAGATAAGCGTTTACGTTGATAAATTAATGATTTGGAACGAAGGTATTTTACCTGAAAATTGGACAATAGAAAATCTTTTAAAAAAGCACGCATCAAAACCTTACAATCCTGATATTGCAAATGCCTTTTTTAGAAGTGGTTATATTGAACTTTGGGGACGTGGAACAATAAAAATAGTAGAGATTTGTGAAACTTCCGGATTGCCCAGTCCTACTTACAATTATGAAGGACATGATTTTTGGGTGACTTTCCAAAAAAATATTTATAATCAAGATTATTTGAAACAATTAGGATTAAATCAAAGACAGATAAATGCAATAATGTTTATCAAATCAAAAGGCAAAATTTCGAATAAGGAATATCAAAAAATCACTGATTGTTCCAGGAATACTGCAACAAATGATTTAAAAGACTTAGTTAATAAAAACATATTAAAATCGAGTAAAATAAGTGGTGCCGGTTCGTTTTACGAATTAAAAGGGATTGCACAATAATTGCACAAATTGCACAATTAATTGGCTCGTGATACAAATTTTTCAATCTGAATAGTAAAAATAGAAATCATTTCACATAAGAATACAATGTTTACAAAATCATTCTCAGCATATAACAAACGACAATCCGTTGAAGTTTCAATCAGAACTGTAACTCTCGGCGGCACAAACCCGGTTCGGTTGCAAAGCATGACCAATACGAATACGCTTGATTTTGAGGCAACTCTGGCACAAATCAAACGCATGGCAGATGCCGGCGCGGAACTTGTGCGTATTACGACGCCCACGGTGCGCGAAGCCGAACTGCTTGCCGATTACAAACGCGCGCTTGCCGAAGCCGGTTACACGGTTCCGCTCATTGCCGATGTGCATTTCAATGCAGCCGTAGCCGAAGCCGCCGCCGGAAGTTGCGACAAAGTGCGCATCAATCCCGGAAATTATGTGGACAAAAAACGCTTCAAAGCCTTTGAATACACGGAAGAAGAATATCGCACCGAAGTTGAAAAAATTCGCGAACGCTTTGTGCCTTTGATTCAAATTTGCAAACAAAACGGCACGGCAATGCGCGTGGGCACAAACCATGGTTCGTTGTCCGACCGCATTATGAGCCGTTTTGGCGACACGCCGGAAGGCATGGCGGAGTCGGTTTTGGAATTTTTGCGTATTTGCGTGTCCGAAAATTATACGGACGTTGTCATTTCCATGAAGGCAAGCAACCCGATTGTAATGATACAAGCCGTGCGACTTTTGGTTGTGAAAATGCAGGACGAAAATATGTATTTCCCTTTGCACTTGGGCGTTACCGAGGCAGGCAACGACACCGAAGGGCGCATAAAATCGGCAATCGGTATCGGCACGCTTTTGCTCGACGGTATCGGCGATACCATTCGCGTGTCGCTCACGGAAGCTCCCGAAAAGGAACTGCCCGTGGCAAAAGCAATTGCAGATTATTTTAAAACACCCGCGTTTTTGAACTTTCAACCCAAAATAATAACAAAACCTGAAACGGAACGCTTTTTCAAATTCCGAAAACGCCAAACCAAACCCGTTTTAAATATCGGCGGCGACCATGTACCGGTAGTAATTTCGTCTATTCCCCCTTTTTCAAAAGGGGGGCAGGGGGATTCTTTTTCTAAAGCAGGAAATTTAAACTCCGATTATCTTTCAACACCTGACAAACTTATTAATTCTAAAGATGAAGCGAAGTCATATAATTTAATCAAATTCAGTTCGTTAGATAAATCAGACGAGCCGATATTTGTCGAAATTTCCGAATCGGACGTTTCGGAACAAAATCTATCTGTATTAAAAAACTATACCGATTCTGTATTTGTGTTGAATACAGACGGCTGCGAATCGCCTGTGCATTTTGCGCGTTCGTTTTTCTTTTATTTAGAAGAACATCAGATTCAGAATCCTGTGATTTTGAAACACAGCTACCCCGATTTGTCCGAACGTCATATCGTGAAAGCCGCTTTGGAATTCGGCGCGTTATTCAACGATGGTTTTGCCGACGGCTTATGGCTTCAGTCCGACCAAGCTGCGGTTTCCGAAATCGAAACTATTGCTTTTGGTATTTTGCAAGCCGTTCGCGCGCGCATAACGAAAACGGAATACATCTCTTGTCCGTCGTGCGGGCGCACATTGTTTGATTTGGAAACTACGGTTGCGCGTGTAAAAAAATCAACGGAACATTTGACGGGCGTAAAAATTGCTGTTATGGGCTGCATCGTAAACGGACCGGGCGAAATGGCGGATGCCGATTACGGTTACGTGGGCGCGGGCAAAGCCAAAATCAATCTCTACAAAGGACAAACCATTGTAAAGAAAAACATTCCGGAAGCCGAAGCGGTAGAAGAATTGCTAAAATTTATTGAAGAAGACAGAACAAAAGCGTAAACAGATTTCTTTGCCATTTTAATTATACATCAATCTTCGGAATAAACTCATACTCAAAGATTTGAGGCAACAGCTTGCGGCGCAGAGTGTCGTGTTCTTCTTTTAGGGTTTTAAATAAATCGCGCGCTAAGTTTTGGTCATGCAACACGTTGCGTATTTGCCAAAAGCCTGCATCCCATGTGTTTATCTCAAATAATTGTGTGCGCAATTGGTTCAGATTTGCAAAATAATATTTGTAAAGTTCCTTGCCTGCATCCAAAACAGCTTGGGCTTCGGGACTTAGCGTGTGTTCGGACAACCATTTAGCAGCAAATCTGTCCGACACGGAAGCCAAAGAGAGCACAATGTCGCTGTCGGTAATCGTCCAACTTTTGAGTTCGCGAAGCAGAAACGGAAAGAAATGGTTGTTTATTTGGTAGGTTTCTTTTTCATACACAACATCTTTCAACGCTGCGGTTTGGTTGGAATTGCTGAACAAATTCCAAACCGTGCAATCGTTTATGAACGCTTGCGAAAGTTCTGTTTTAGGTTGAAGAAATTGGTCGGCGTGTACCATCCATGAATCTTTCGGTATTTTTCTTACAGCATGTACGACCATAGCTTTTTCAAAATTTTCCGGAGTAACTGACAGCGCACCCGCACTTACATAAGGTGCTGATAATAAGGCTGTATAGTTCTGATTTTGAAAATCGTTACCCTTGCACATAAGTGAAAGGATGAAATTTGAAGAAATGCGGTCGCGCCTATCTTTGTTCTTCGTTTTTAGTGTAATTGCAGAACTTACGGGCGGGAATTTGATGTTGGCTGCCGGTCGTTTTATCCACTTGCTCAAAAATTTGGCTCGATTGACACTTTCAACATGTTTTCGTCCTATTTTCTCAACATTTTCATTAAACAAATCAAATTCAATGTTTTGTGAAGATATTTTTTCAGCCTGATTCATATTCCACAAAATGAAACTGATTGGAAATTGGCTTGTTTTAGAAGTTCCGGAGAAATTTGCCGAAGAAAACATAAATCCACTTTCAAATTTGAATCTGAACACATGGTCTCTTAATTTCTGGTCATTTGTGGAAATCAGATATTTAATGGGCGCAAATAGTCCGAATACAGTGTTTCGCTCCGAAAATTCTTTTTTAATCCGAAAAATAAATTGAGCAAATAACTCGCGCGAAACTTCGCCTAAGTTCTGTTTGTGCATGACTTTGCGCACGTTTGTATTGCTGACATCGGCTTTGCTTTTGGATTTCGCACCGGCGGTTTGGCTCGTGGCAAAGGGCGGATTAATAAGTATTATCCATTTCAGTTTCGGATTCGACAAATCTTTTCGCAGTTTTTCCGGCAACTTCCATGTAAAACTGTAATCTATTGTCCCGTTGGCAAATACGTTTGCCACATCGTCGTTCAGGTAATCGTATTGAAAAGCTGTTGCGCCGGGAAACAATTTTTCGCAATGTTCGGCTTCCGTTTGGTGCAAGGTGGAAAGGTAAAGATATTGAAAACTGTCGCTCGGCAGATGATATTCCAAATTTCCGGTGCCCGAAGCCATGTCCCACACGCGATACTCGCCCGATGTCCACCACTGCGCGCCGAGTGTGCGTTCGATGTATTCCAAAGCCTTGTGCGCAAACCGCACGGGCGTGAAAAATTCGCCGTCTCGTCGTTTCGATTCTGATATTTGCGGAACAAATACTGCCATTTTAATTATACATCAACTTTCGGAATAAACTCATACTCAAAGATTTGCGGCAACAGCTTGCGGCGCAGAGTGTCGTGTTCTTCTTTTAGGGTTTTAAATAAATCGCGCGCTAAGTTTTGGTCATGCAACACGTTGCGTATTTGCCAAAAGCCTGCATCCCATGTGTTTATCTCAAATAATTGTGTGCGCAATTGGTTCAGATTTGCAAAATAATATTTGTAAAGTTCCTTGCCTGCATCCAAAACAGCTTGGGCTTCGGGACTTAGCGTGTGTTCGGACAACCATTTAGCAGCAAATCTGTCCGACACGGAAGCCAAAGAGAGCACAATGTCGCTGTCGGTAATCGTCCAACTTTTGAGTTCGCGAAGCAGAAACGGAAAGAAATGGTTGTTTATTTGGTAGGTTTCTTTTTCATACACAACATCTTTCAACGCTGCGGTTTGGTTGGAATTGCTGAACAAATTCCAAACCGTGCAATCGTTTATGAACGCTTGCGAAAGTTCTGTTTTAGGTTGAAGAAATTGGTCGGCGTGTACCATCCATGAATCTTTCGGTATTTTTCTTACAGCATGTACGACCATAGCTTTTTCAAAATTTTCCGGAGTAACTGACAGCGCACCCGCACTTACATAAGGTGCTGATAATAAGGCTGTATAGTTCTGATTTTGAAAATCGTTACCCTTGCACATAAGTGAAAGGATGAAATTTGAAGAAATGCGGTCGCGCCTATCTTTGTTCTTCGTTTTTAGTGTAATTGCAGAACTTACGGGCGGGAATTTGATGTTGGCTGCCGGTCGTTTTATCCACTTGCTCAAAAATTTGGCTCGATTGACACTTTCAACATGTTTTCGTCCTATTTTCTCAACATTTTCATTAAACAAATCAAATTCAATGTTTTGTGAAGATATTTTTTCAGCCTGATTCATATTCCACAAAATGAAACTGATTGGAAATTGGCTTGTTTTAGAAGTTCCGGAGAAATTTGCCGAAGAAAACATAAATCCACTTTCAAATTTGAATCTGAACACATGGTCTCTTAATTTCTGGTCATTTGTGGAAATCAGATATTTAATGGGCGCAAATAGTCCGAATACAGTGTTTCGCTCCGAAAATTCTTTTTTAATCCGAAAAATAAATTGAGCAAATAACTCGCGCGAAACTTCGCCTAAGTTCTGTTTGTGCATGACTTTGCGCACGTTTGTATTGCTGACATCGGCTTTGCTTTTGGATTTCGCACCGGCGGTTTGGCTCGTGGCAAAGGGCGGATTAATAAGTATTATCCATTTCAGTTTCGGATTCGACAAATCTTTTCGCAGTTTTTCCGGCAACTTCCATGTAAAACTGTAATCTATTGTCCCGTTGGCAAATACGTTTGCCACATCGTCGTTCAGGTAATCGTATTGAAAAGCTGTTGCGCCGGGAAACAATTTTTCGCAATGTTCGGCTTCCGTTTGGTGCAAGGTGGAAAGGTAAAGATATTGAAAACTGTCGCTCGGCAGATGATATTCCAAATTTCCGGTGCCCGAAGCCATGTCCCACACGCGATACTCGCCCGATGTCCACCACTGCGCGCCGAGTGTGCGTTCGATGTATTCCAAAGCCTTGTGCGCAAACCGCACGGGCGTGAAAAATTCGCCGTGAAAGCGGCGCATGTCTTCGTCCGTCAGCCTGTCTGACTTCGACAAGATGCCGCGCATGATGTCGGGCGACGTTACTTTTTCGTAGAGTTCCCAAAAGAACTCGTAGTCTTTCATCAATATTTTTTTCACGCGCACCTCGCCGTTTCCGAAGTCGAAATACGCTTTGCCTTCCTCTTTACTCAAATGTGTGCGCCCTTGTTGAATGTCGCACACAAAATATTTCGAGGTTTTAAATCCGTTTTTTACCGATGTTCCGAATATTCCGTTCCAATATTCAAATACGTCTTCAAAGTTTTCTTCTGTAATTATCTTTTTATCAATGTAATCGAATTTTTGTTGCGGGTCTAAACAGTTTAAAAGTTTTTCGCTTAAAATCGTGTAATCGCTCTCATTTTCAAGATTATAGACGTGTAAGTTGCGAAACGCTTCGTCTTCTGTCAAATTTTCGACTAAGGTTTTGTCCGGAATACTCGGACTTAAATCCCAATCGTAACCTGCACGGTCGGAATAATATTTTGTCCACGTAACTGTTTCAGTGATAACGGTTTCGTTCTTATCGGACAAACATAAAAATACAGGAATTGCTTTTTGCGTGAACCCGTATTTCAAACGATGAACATAGTACAGCGTTTGTGCCAAAACCGCAGCACGAGCACGCAGATTGAGCATATTTTTATCATATTTGAACTCAAACAACACTTGCGGCGTGTATAAATCGTGCCTGTCCGATGTGTCGTAACTTATTTTGAAATGCTTTGCGTAAGCATTTTTTACATCTTCTTCCGTATGAGCTTTCGCCAAATCGGTTTTGAATTTCGTGTAGTCTTTACTCATGCCTTGTCAAATTCCACAGATTCGCGCCTAAAGTGTTACAAATCTGCATGTATTGCATCTTTTATACGGCAACAAAGATACAGAAAAGTATCGGCTTGTGCAAAAATACCGTGATTCTAATATTTTATACTCAAAATGAATAAAAATTTCCACGTTACAAATCAT
>DYPD01000070.1 GCA_020720115.1 Thiomargarita sp.
TTTCTACAGCACTATTACTTTCTTAGTGCAATTGAACCACCTTAACAGGGCTGCTTCAACAACTCAGCCACCCGTCCGCATCGCAGACGTCATGAGGGATAAAATGACGCGGGCTTAAGTTGATGCGTATGGGTGTGGAAATTCCTGACTCAGGTTATGGGATTAAATTGAGAATTGCTGTAAATTTCCGGTTTTTTATCTAGCCTTCGCGGCTGAGTAGGGCTTCGACAAATTGCCCGGCGCTAAAGACCCGCAAATCTTCTATGCCCTCCCCTATGCCAATAAAGCGGATTGGAATGCCGGTTTGCTTGGCGAGCGCAAATAAAATCCCACCTTTGGCGGTGCCGTCAAGTTTAGTTACGCTGATGCCTGTGATGCCAACGGCTTGGTTGAATTGCTGCACCTGATTTAAAGCATTTTGTCCGGTGGTCGCATCTACGATAATCATGGTTTCATGCGGTGCGCTGGGATCAATTTTTTTCATCACCCGATGCACTTTTTCCAGCTCTGTCATCAGGTTACCCTGGGTATGTAAACGCCCTGCGGTGTCGGCGATGAGTACATTGATTTTACGCGCTGTGGCAGATTGCAAGGCATCGAACACCACTGAGGCAGAATCTGCGCCGCTGTGTTGTGCGACGACAGGCACATTATTGCGCTCGCCCCAGACTTTTAATTGTTCCACCGCTGCTGCTCGGAAGGTATCGCCCGCCGCCAGCATGACTGAGCGCCCTTGGGCTTGAAAACGCTTTGCCAGCTTGCCGATGGTGGTGGTTTTGCCCGCGCCGTTCATACCAACCATTAAAATCACAAAGGGTTTGTCGCGCCCTTCAGGGATTTCTAGGGGCTGTTCGACGGGCTGTAAAAGTTGCGTCATGTCGTCTTGTAGGGCAAGAAAAAGGCTTTCTGTATCCTGTAGTTGTGATCTTTTGTTACGTTTTTTTAGGTCTTCAAGCACTTCGCGGGTTGCCGCTACGCCTACATCAGCCGTCAGCAATAGCGTTTCAATATCTTCTATCACCTCTTCGTCCAACCCAGCTTTACCTAAGCCCAGTTTTGCCAGCCCAGCAGTTAAGCCTGAACGGGTGCGGTTTAAGCCCTGCTTTAGCCGCGCAAAAAAGCCTCTGCTGTCGGATTTTTCCGCAGCAGTATTGCCTGCTACATCCTCGCTTACACCGCCTTTTAGCAGGATGCTCACATCTGTATTTAAGGTTTTCGCCAGCCTTGACATGAAGCTAGGTTTACCGGAGTTTTCTGTATCGCTCATAGTGCTTTGATCGTCCCAAGTTGTCGGAAATGCTAAAAAATGTGCCTATTCTAACATTCACAAAAACTAATCCCTACTGTTATGATGCACAGTTTGCTTGCATAACGGGTTTTTGTACCCGTCAATCAAGTGTCAGAGCAATAAACACTGTCGCCTTTGAGTTGTGGCGGCAAGCTTGTAGATTTTTAAATTTAAGGAGATTTAATCATGCGCAAAAAAAATACAACGGGTTTTCAAAGCCGTCTTAAAGCACGCCGGGAGAAAAAACCAGCACAACCAGCAGAAACTTTTGAATATACCGATGAACCCTTAGACGCCCCTGAGTTTATGGCTTTGCCTGAAGCCATAAAAGAAGAATACCATGCGCTGCTTGATTTAATTAAAATCCATTCAGAGGAGGCAATAGAGGGATGCTTAAACCTGGTTGAAAATTACCCGCAGATCGCGATGTTTCATAACAATTTGTATACTGCGTATCAGAGCGCGGGGCGGTCTGTAGAGGCTCACAACATTTTATTAAAAATGCGCAAGCAATTTCCTACTTACTTGTTTGGATTATTAAATTACATCACTTATCTACTGAATCAGGAAAGATTTGAAGAAACTTTCTTTCTTATTGATGGCAAAATGGATTTACATCTTATGTATCCTCAGCGGGATTTATTTCAAGTCAGTGAAGTAATTGCTTTTTATAGTGTTTTAGGACGCTTCTTTGCCATGATTGATGGCGCTGAGCTTGCTATGCGATGTATTGCTATTTTAGAGGAAGTGGGTGCTGACCCTAGCCACATTAAACGCATAGAATTAATTTTAGATAAAATGAGGGAGCAGAAAAAGTCTTTCTTAAGAAACTTTCTAGATTTGAAGGCTTAAGTGCGCATTTTTCTGGTTTTGTTGTGTATTCATTCCAGCAAGGAAAACCACTATGACATTCTTAAAAGAAGATACCCTCAGTCATCTCCATCAATTATTGGATGATCAGAATTTTGCCCACCTGACGCAACAATTAGATGATTTGCATTCGGGGCATGTGGCAGATTTTCTGGAATCTTTACCTTTGGATAAACGCACTCAAGTGTGGAAGGTGTTGCGCGAAGCGGGGGATTTTGAAGAGGTACTCGCTTATACCGAAGGGGAGGTGCGTGTCAGCTTGCTACGCGCTATGGATGCCTCTGAAGTTGCTGAATATACTGCAAATTTTGATGCTGATGACGCGGCTGATGTGCTTCAAGACATGCCGGAAGATAAGGCTGAGGACGTGCTGGCGGCAATGGATGCGCAACGCCGTTTGCGGGTTGAGGCAGTGCTGTCTTACGCCGAAGATACGGCTGGCGGCTTGATGGATACCGCAGTGCTGACTGTGCGAGCTGATGTGAGCCTGGAAACTGTGTTTCGTTATTTGCGCTTGCACACCGAATTACCGGATAAAACTGACATGCTGTTGGTGATTAACCGAGAAAATTTTTTTTTAGGCGGGCTGTTTCTCAGCCGTTTGTTGACGCACGACCCAGACGCACGGGTAGCGGAAGTGATGTCTACTGATGTCGCCACCATTCGCCCAGAAACCAGCGCCCATGAAGTGGCTAATCTATTTGAACAGCGTGATTGGGTGTCCGCTCCAGTGGTGAATGCCAACGGCTATTTGCTGGGGCGCATTACCATTGATGACGTGGTGGACGTGATTCGTGAAGAAGCCGAGCACAGCTTAAGAAGCCGGGCTGGTTTAAGCGAAGATGACGATATTTTTGCCCCAACTTTGTCTACCGCCAGACAGCGTGCGCTTTGGCTGGGCATCAATCTCGCCACTGCTTTTCTCGCCGCTTGGGTCATTGGTTGGTTTGAAGCGACGCTGGAAAAAATCGTGGCGCTTGCCGTGCTGATGCCGATTGTTGCCAGCATGGGCGGCATTGCTGGCACTCAAACCCTAACCGTGATGATTCGTGGCATGGCGCTGGGTAAAGTCATGGATTCCAATAGTGCTTGGCTGATGCGCAAAGAACTCGCCGTTGGCTTATTTAATGGCTTAAGCTGGGCGGTCGTGGTGGGGCTGGTCGCCACCTTGTGGTTTCATAATGGCATGTTAGGTCTCATTATCGCTGCTGCTATTATGATCAACCTCTTATTTGCAGCCTTATCTGGTACACTTATTCCCTTGTTACTCAAGCGGTTAGGCATTGATCCTGCGCTGGCTGGCGGGGTTATTTTAACCACAGTCACAGATGTGGTAGGCTTTTTCGCTTTTTTAGGGCTGGCAAGCGTATTTTTACTCTAGGCAGGATTGTCGTTGTGTAGCGCAAAAGCGGCTTCGCAAACGCCTTTAACCCTGTACAATAAAACCCTCAATGTTCAACAACCCACTTTATTTGCGGAGATTTGGTAATGAGCTTTCTTGACCAACTCAAACAACAAGCCGCCCAGGTTAAAGCCAAAGAAACGGCAAAAGGGCGCAATGAAGAACAACTGAAACAAAAATTTGAAGAAACAGTGCTGCCTACCATGAACAAGCTGCATCTATACATGCACGAAATGACGCAGCAACTCAATTACATCAAGCCCGATACGCAAGTCAGCTATGATATTAAAGGTTATGGCACTTATGCTAATCTAGTACAAAATGAATACATTCTCGGTAGCTACGATAAAGAAAAAAATTCCTTTTTTGTGCGTATTTTTTGCCACGCACCGCGCAAAGTGCGGTTTGAACTGACCGAACAAGATGCAGTCGAACCGCAAAAAGACTATTTCTGGCGTAACAATATTCCTTTTAAGTGGGGCAATGTCATAGACAAACGTCAACGCTTTCTCAAAGCTGTGTTTGAATTACAAGGACAAGTGATTATTGAACTGACATTTAGTGCAGATTATGAGCGTTCTGCGATTAAATTGAATGCGCGTAACTTTGCGGAAATTGGCGTTAAAGATTACATATTACCACCACAAGAAATCACCACCGCTTTTCTTGATAAACTGGCGATGTACATCACCCGTATGAGCGATGATGATGCAGTGCTAAAGCCTCATGAAGTAGGTAGCATCTGGGGACGTATAAGCGACGATCCCAAAGAAAAATTGCGCTTACAAATTCTTGAAGAAATGAAGGCTAAACGAGTCGAGGAATTAAAAGCCAAACAAGCAGAAGCAGAAAAAGCCGCAGCCACCAAAAAAGCCGCTGCAACCCAAACAAAAACCAAAGAAAAAAAAGGCGGCTTGCTTGGCGGCTTATTTGGCAAAAAATAACTTGGTAAAACGACCTGGAAGCGCTTATGTCAAACCTACTCACAGTTGCACTGGTACAACAAACCGCCAGCGCCGATACCCAAGCCAATTTTGCTGCCAGCATAGCTGCTATTCGTCAAGCCGCCGCTCAAGGCGCACAACTCATACTCTTACAAGAACTTCACATCAGTCTTTATTTTTGCCAAACCGAAGGCATCCAACATTTTGAACTTGCTCACCCTATTCCCGGCGTCCACACCGAAGCACTCGGAGCACTCGCCGCCGAACTCCAAGTCGTCATCGTTGGTTCATTATTTGAAAAACGCGCCCCTGGTTTGTATCACAACACCGCCGTTGTGCTAGAACGCGACGGGCGCTTGGTCGGACGCTACCGCAAAATGCACATCCCCGACGACCCAGGCTTCTATGAAAAATTCTACTTCACCCCAGGCGACCTCGGCTTTCAACCCATTGACACCTCCGTTGGGCGTTTAGGCGTATTAGTCTGCTGGGATCAATGGTTTCCCGAAGCCGCTCGCCTCATGGCGCTGGCAGGTGCAGATATACTCCTGTATCCCACCGCCATTGGCTGGAATCCCACCGACCCCGCCGACGAACAAGCCCGCCAGCGCGACGCCTGGATGACCATCCAACGCGCCCACGCCATTGCCAACGGCTTACCGGTACTCAGTTGCAACCGCTGCGGCTTTGAAGCCGACCCCTCCGGCTGCACCGACGGCATTCAATTCTGGGGCAGCAGCTTCATCGCCGGACCCCAAGGCGAACTCCTCGCTCAAGCCGACAGCACAACTGCGCAACTTCTGTTAGCACCAATAGACCTACAACGCAGCGAACAAGTACGCCGCATCTGGCCCTACTTACGCGACCGACGCATAGAATCCTACGCTGACTTGCAACGGCGTTTCATTGACTGAAACCGCGCTTCATAGTTATTAACTTAAGTTAATCAATCGGTTGCTTGTAAGGCATACCCGCCACTTCGCGCACCAGTTTGGGCACTAGATAGCCTGGTAAGGACTCGCGCAAGGTGCGCATCAACGCCTGCGCCTCGGCGTGTGTCACCGCAAAATGCGCTGCACCTGCGACCTTATCCAACAAATGCAGGTAATAAGGCAGCACGCCGGCTTGCCCTAAGCGCCGGTGCAATGCCACTAAAGCCGCCGCGCTGTCATTCACACCGCGCAACAGCACTGCCTGATTCAGTAACATCATGCCCGCCCCGCGCAAAGCTTGTACTGCTTGCATCACTTCGGCGTCAATTTCTTGCGCATGATTGGCATGTATCACCAGCACCAAGCGCAGCCGCGTACTGCTCAACGCTTGCAACAGTTCTGTAGTGATGCGCTGCGGCAACACCACTGGCAAGCGTGTGTGCAAACGCAGGCTTTGCACATGTTGGATGGCGCTGAGCGCCTGCACCCAGTCGCGCAGGCGCTCGTCGCTTAACAGCAGCGGATCGCCGCCGCTGAGAATCACTTCCCAAATCTCAGGATGCGCTTGGATATAGGCAATTTTATCTTCGCATTCATGCAGTTGCGCTTGCGCGTAGGGATAGTGGCGGCGAAAACAGTAGCGACAGTGAATCGCGCAACTGCCGGTGCTCATCAGCAGCACGCGCCCTTGATACTTGTGCAACAAACCTGGGATTTTTTGCGCCGCGCCATCGCCTACCGGATCAGAGACAAAGCCCGCTACTACTTGCTGCTCTTGGCGTAACGGCAACACTTGACGTAACAAGGGATCGTGCGGATTCCCTACCTGCATTCGCGCCACATAAGCATGTGGCACTCGTAACGGAAACGCTGGATCCGGCAAGCAATCCAGTTGTTCCGCTGTCAATTGCACATAATGCAGCAACTCATCAAGGCTGCGTACCGCTTCGCGCAACGCCTGTTGCCAGGTGACAAACTGTGGAAGGGCAGGCAAAGTCAAAATAGCGGGCGTTGAGGAAAGCGGCAGGCGGTTTACGGTAACCCCCCGTTCATCATGTGCATAGGCCAGGTGACACTGGTTGCGCTACGCTCCATGCTATGCACGCCCTGGCGCATAATCGCCGTGTCTACCTGCATTTGCGCGACTATTTGCGTTAAATGCTGAACATTTTGTTGCATCAGCGGCAAGCTATCCATTTGTTTTTGCATTTTTGTGACTTCTTGATTCATGTGCATAATGGATTCATTTAAGGTAATGAACTGTGCATTAATTGAACGCACGCTGTCATCTAATGGATTCATGGCATTCGCAATACCCTGCATGTTATTTGACATATATGACATCGCTGGCATGGCTTCACCAATAGAATTCATTTCACGGCTAATCACATTCATATTGCCGTTAATAGATTCTACCATGTAGACCATAAACAACAGCATAGTGACCGCAAACAGCCCGACCAATACAATGACATAATTCAAATAGCGCAGGGTTTTAGCAATGACCTGCTCATAACGATTGTGGTGCTCATCAAGGATTTCTGCCAACTCAGTCAGCGCATGACAGACTGAAGCGGCTTCTGGCGGCAGCGGTTTTTTGCGAATATCAACCATAAATGTCCTTATTTGGCGGTGGCAACCCTTGCCGACCTGTCTATTAAAATCTCATCTTCAAGTATGCGCCACAGTTTTTACAATTTGCAGTACATGCCGAACTGGTTCGATACTCCATACGGTATCAATTGAAAAAAATTGGGAACACCCTACCGCTTGTTCAGAAAACTGCGCTTGCTGTTTAAGTTTGAGTTGCATTTATTTTGCGCACAATAGCGGCAGTGTACTGTAAAAAATCATTTAATCGTTCATTGATAATGTATTCAACGACAGGCAATTGCAGTGTTTGATATGCGTGTACGGCGATATTGCGAAATCCCACCATATTTTTCAAATTTGTTGCTAAGGTTTCATTAATCCAACCGGCTTGTGCCAATAGCGTAAAGACATCGCGCGCACTTTGCGGCACACCTAAGCGTTCACGGAAAATTAAATGTTGCCCCATATCCAGCGCGGCTTCACAAGCGCGTTGAATATTTAAGATAGCGGCATCCTGATGGCTATAATCATGGGCAAAATCATCGGTCGCGGTATATTCTTCTCGGATTCTAATCATACAGCGTTCTATGATGGCTATTTTGTTAATTAACACATCATCTAGCATAAACACGCCCTTCTTGTTGAATGCGCTTCAGTGTTTTTTGCCTGGACTGATCTAAATCGAGTTTTTCACTGAAAACAAAACAACGAAACAAATCCATTTGCGCTGCTTTCGCATAGAGCAATTCTCCGGTGCTGATAAGTTGATATTGCATCACAGTGCTGGCAGCGCGTAAATCTATTAAATCAACATCGCTATTGAGTTGATCTGCCAGTAGATTGGCTAATTGCCACAAGTGCAATGTTTGAATAGTGCCATTGGTTAAGATGGCTAAATCTAAATCGCTGTCAGCGCGGGCAGTTTGTTTGATTTGACTACCAAAAGCATAAATAGCGATTAACTCAGGGAGTTGCTCAGTTAAGTAATGCGTAATGTGGGTTCTATTGAACATAACTAATGGTTTTAAGGTCGGTCTGTGGCGAGAGGAATTTGAAAAGCGGCTGGCTAATCAAGTGTGATGCTTAAGTTGGCAAAATAATTCCGATTTGTATGATTGGAAATCAGTGTTAAAACCCGCCAAGCTGTTAAAACCTGGCGGGTCTATAAGAACCCTTTATTGCGGTGGTATAAGGGCGGCATTCACGCTTGCAAACGCGATACGTCGGCAATTTGTAAAAACAAAGCGCGTAGGCTAGACAGCAAGGCAAGGCGGTTATCGCGCACCTTCGGGTCTTCTGCCATGACCATGACCTGGTCAAAAAACCCATCCACAGTGTCGCGTAACTTCGCCAGAGTAGCTAACGCCGCTGGATAGTCGCCGGCTTGGATGTGCTGGTTTAGGCTGGCGCGACTGTTGTTGATGGCTTCAAACAGCGCCCGCTCCGCTGCTTCTTGAAAATAAGTGGGATCAGCTTCGGCGGGCAGGGCTTGTTCGGCTTTTTTAAGGATGTTGTGAATGCGCTTGTTAGCCGCTGCCAGGGCAGCAGCAGCGGGCAGATCGCGGAAAGCTTCGACACTTTCGATGCGCAAATGCGCGTCTAGCAGGCTGGCGGGCTGGCAGGATAGCACTGCGTCTACGCTGTCGGGGCTGATGTTTTGTTCTTGGTAATAGCCGCGCAGACGCTCCAAAACATAGGCGTACACTTGTGCGCCGCTTTCTTGTGCTAACAAGCCCGTCGGATAAGCAGCAGCGGCTTTATCAAGCAGAATTGGCAAGTCAAGCGCCAGCCCTTGTTCAATTAAAATGCGGGCTGCGCCAATGGCGGAGCGGCGCAGTCCGTAGGGGTCTTTGTCGCCAGTTGGCTGTTTGCCAATACCGAAAATGCCAACCAGGGTATCGAGTCGATCCGCCAAGGCAGCTGCTTGTCCCAGCGGGCTTTCTGGCAACTGATCGCCCCAATAACGTGGCAAATAATGTTCGCGCAAAGCTGTTGCCACTGCCGCTGTTTCGCCGTCGTGCAACCCATAGTATTCGCCCATAACCCCTTGTAATTCTGGAAATTCTCCCACCATATCGGTGAGCAGATCGCATTTGCACAACAGCCCCGCACGAGCGCCCTGTAACGCATCCGCTCCCAGTTGCTCGGCAATGTAACCGCTTAAATCAGCGATACGTTGCGCCTTGTCAAACATAGTGCCTAACTGATTTTCAAATACCAGGGTTTTGAGCCGCTCCAGACGGGCTTCCAGCGGGCGGGCGCAATCTTGTCGCCAGAAAAATTGCGCATCCGCCAGGCGCGGACGAATCACCCGCTCGTTGCCCGTGCGCACCACTTCTGGCGTGCGGCTTTCGATGTTGCTGATGGTGATGAAATGCGGCAACAGCTTGCCGGTCTCATCCACCAAATGAAAATATTTTTGGTGTCCCTTCATGGCGGAAATCAGCGCCTCTGCGGGCACTTCCAGAAATTCCTCGTCAAAAGAACCGGTAATAGCCACCGGCCATTCAACCAAACTCGCCACTTCGTTCAACAGCGCCTCATCAATCACTGCCATGCCGCCGCAAAATTCTGCGGCTTCTTCCACCAACAAGCGGATTTTTGCGCGGCGCGTAGACAGCACCGGCAACACCTTGCCCCGCTCATCCAAGACGCTAGCATAATCAGCCGCTTGCGCAATCACCAACGACTGCGGATGATGAAAACGATGCCCACGAGTGCAATTGGCGGTTTTCACACCAAATAGCTCAGTTTCTATGACCTGATCATCTAACATCATCACCGCCCAATGCACCGGGCGCACAAATTCAAAATCCGTGTCACCCCAGCGCATCCGCTTTGGAATCGGCAACGCCGCCAGCGCATTATTGACAATTTCTGGCAACAGCTCGGCGCTTGATTTACCCGGCGTTTGACTGCGAAACACCAACCAAGCGCCCTTGTCGGTTTCCAGTTTTTCCAACTGTTCAACCTCCACGCCGCAAGAACGCGCAAAACCTTGCGCCGCTTTGCTGGCTTTGCCCTCGGCATCATAGGCGGCTTGCAGTGCCGGACCGCGCCGCTCCAGCGTTTGCTCGGCTTGACGCGCATCCAGCCCCTTCACCAACACCGCCAAACGGCGCGGCGTAGCAAAAGGATTCGCCACGCGATAGCGCAAATGCTGTTGTTCCAACCCCGCGCAAATGCCGTCTAAGAACGCTTCGGATAAATTGCCCAAAGCTTTAGGGGGTAATTCTTCAGTACCGATTTCGACTAGAAAGTCTTGTGTAGTAGTCATGCGGAGGTTTTCTCGTGGAAGTAGGGAGCAG
This sequence comes from Thiomargarita sp., assembly GCA_020720115.1. GTDB lineage: Bacteria > Pseudomonadota > Gammaproteobacteria > Beggiatoales > Beggiatoaceae > BB31. Next base: position 10,338 of record DYPD01000070.1, read on the forward strand.
ATGAATGCTATAAACTTAATCAGTTTGTTTCACGATATGCTCAAGAATCTGTATTTTTTGCATAAGGTTGCTTTATTCATCCAAAGCTTCTTTGATAATGCTGTGCAGCATTTCTTGAATGGCGGCGGTGACTGTTTGCGCTTCGCCGGCTAATATTGGTTTACGAAAGGCAACATAAACCTGCTGCGGCTCGCTGGTTTTTACATAGACGGCGATGGTGAAGGGGCACATGGTCAGGTTGACTGGATCAGCTTGTGTCATACGATGCGACACCAGTGCGCTGCAAAATTCCAGCGACTCGGCTTTGATGTATAGGGGTTCGGGAAAACCTAAATCTTTGCCTGTGCGGTTGAGCATGTCGCTGACGTGTAGCGTGCCGCTGACTAATAAGCCTCTGTTGGTAATTGCGGTTTCGATGTTTTCTTTAATGGTATCAAAGTCTTCTGTGCTGCTGTAGAGCACAACTGGATCGGCATCAGAAACTAAAATTGCTGGGCTTGACGGGCTAAACAGCAGGCTTCCAATGCTTAATAGGCTTAAACTTAAGTATTTTATTCTGTTGGATATTTTCTGTGTTGTGCGGTTTCTAGTAGGTTTTGCAAAGGGGGGGTTACGCATGGTGAGTTCTCCGGTGGATTTGTGTTGTGTTTGATGCGCTTGAGAAAATTTGCTTGATTTTTTTGCTTTGCTCAGGTTTGAGTATTCTTGTCAAGAATCTATTAATCTGTGCGTTGATCATGTAGCATACGCGGATTTTTTGCCTTGGCAGCTTAACTGCTAACCAATTGTCTTTAGGCTTCCAGAAAGTTCTGTCTATAGCGTTTTAATTTATTGATTTTAATGACTAATTCAACCTTTTTGGAAGGTTGTTTAAAGACTGGCGCATTGTCGCTTGTTCATTTGTATCCTGTCAATGTCTTTGTGAAAACAGGCGTTTGTCATCCAAAAGCTTTTGTATAACTCATTGATTGCACGAAGCTGCCCTCCCTCTGAATTCAGGAATTACCGCTTATGCGTATTGTTCAAGATGCCCTTACTTTTGATGATGTTCTGCTCTTGCCTGCCTATTCTAATGTGCTGCCGCACCAGGTGAAGTTGAATACCCAATTGACCCGCGAAATTCGCTTGAATATTCCGTTGTTGTCGGCAGCGATGGATACTGTTACCGAAGCGCGTCTGGCGATTACGCTGGCGCAGGAGGGGGGGATCGGCATTATCCACAAAAATATGACTATTGAGGCGCAAGCGCGACAAGTGCTTAAGGTGAAGAAATTTGAAAGTGGCATTATCAGCGATCCGATCACTGTCAGACCGGATACCAGCATCCGCGAAGTTTTAGAACTGACCCGTGCGCAGGGTATTTCCGGCGTGCCGGTGGTGGATCAAAATGGCAACCTGACTGGCATTGTTACAAACCGCGACCTGCGCTTTGAGACCCATTTGGAGCATCCGGTATCAGCCGTGATGACGCCGAAAAGCAAGCTGGTGACTGTTAAAGAAGGGGCAGAACGCGAAGAAATCCTGCATTTGCTGCATCAACACCGTATCGAGAAAATTCTGGTCATCAATGATGATTTCCAATTGCGCGGTCTGATTACGGTGAAAGATATTCAAAAAGCGACAGAAAAACCCGATGCTTGCAAAGATGCGCAAGGGCGTCTGCGAGCGGGTGCTGCGGTGGGTACGGGGGCAGATGCGTTGGAGCGTGCTGCGGCTTTGGTGGATGCGGGTGTAGATGTGCTGGTGGTGGATACAGCGCACGGGCATTCTCAAGGCGTGCTGGATATGGTGCGCCGCATTAAGCAGACTTATCCGCAAGTGCAAGTGATTGGTGGCAACATCGCCACTGGTGCGGCGGCAACCGCTTTGGTCGAGGCTGGTGCAGACGCAGTTAAAGTGGGCATAGGTCCAGGTTCAATTTGCACCACGCGCATCGTTGCTGGCGTTGGCGTGCCGCAAGTCACAGCCGTCACAAACATCGCCGAAGCTCTCAAAGGCACGGGTATTCCCTTAATTGCCGATGGCGGCATTCGCTACTCTGGTGATATAGCCAAAGCCATTGCCGCTGGTGCTTATTCAGTGATGATCGGCGGTTTGTTTGCTGGAACAGAAGAGGCGCCCGGCGAAGTAGAACTCTATCAAGGGCGCTCTTACAAATCCTATCGAGGCATGGGGTCATTGGGCGCAATGGCGCAAAAGCAGGGATCGAAAGATCGCTATTTTCAACAGACCGATGATGTGGAAAAAATGGTGCCAGAGGGCATTGAAGGGCGCGTACCCTACAAAGGTTCGGTGCTCGGCGTGATTCACCAACTGCTCGGCGGCTTGCGTTCCAGCATGGGTTATACAGGTAGCCCAGATTTAGACACACTGCGCACCCGCGCTGAATTTGTGCGCATCACCAATGCGGGTGTGCGTGAAAGCCATGTGCATGATGTGCAGATTACCAAAGAAGCACCGAACTATCGGGTGGATTAAAGCCCGTCTGCCAGTAAGCGCCCTGACAGCCATATCAGGGCGCTGCAATACCCCTCTCAGTCATCACACACCTGCGCATCCGCCCAATTTTCCTATCCGCCCTAAAAAGGCGCATTCTGCTTGCTACACTCCCTTTATTGGTGCACCATTTATGTGCATTTCCTGTCTCTAAGCCTGAATAAAAACTTAACCTGTTGATTCTATTGCGCTTGTTAAGATGGCATAGCTGTTGCCATTAGCCTACACAAGCATCGCGTTTGTGACACTGCTGGTTTAATTCATGTGACATAGGGCGCTTGCATCAGGACTATTGAGTCGCTTGCTTAAGCAGGAATGCGTAGCGGCAATTACCGTGCGTAATGCTGATTATTTAATTCAAACCTAACGAGAGATGTTGCAATGAAAAACTCACTTTTTAATGCTTCAGTTTTATTGGCTGCTGCTGTGCCAGCGGTTTTGGTGATGCCGGTTCACGCGGAGTTCAGCGGTAACATTAATGTGGTCTCAAAGTATATTTTTCGCGGTATTACCAATGTACCAGAGAACAACAGTCCATCTTTACAGGGCGGCTTTGATTACGCACATGACAGTGGCTTTGCTCTAGGATGGTGGGCGTCTAATCTGGGGTATGGCGACAATAGCGGTGGCAATGGCTTTGAAAACGATTTTTATCTGAAATACAGCGGTTCTGTAGATAAGTTCAGCTACGGCGCTACCTTGACTCAGTATTACTATGTAGATGTCAAGGATGCAGACTTAACCGAAGCTAAAGTGAGTCTGGGTTTTGATGCAGGCGAAGCAGGGAGTTTTGGGTTAGATACCAATGTGTTGCTCAATGAGGGGTCTTGGGGTAATACAGGCGATACTTATCTGGCGCTTTCTTATACAAAAGCATTGCCGAAAGAGTTCACTTTGGGCGCCACGCTGGGGTATTACTTTTACGATAGTAGCGATAACAAATATGGGCTAACCACTAGCGAAGACAGCAATTTCCGTAATCTGGACCTCAAACTTTCGCATCCTATCGGCAAAACGGGTGCGGATATGGGCGTGACTTACATTGTCGCGGGCAAGGATCGTATGGGCGTGGAACAGGATGATACCCTCTTGTTTTCAATTGGCTATGCGTTTGATATTTAAGTTATTTATGAAGTCATTTAAGGAGATTGAAGTATGAAAATGGTGAGTGCAGTAATTAAGCCGTTTAAGTTGGATGATGTGCGCGAAGCCTTATCGGAAATCGGTGTGCAGGGCGTGACCGTAACCGAAGTGAAGGGTTTTGGGCGTCAGAAAGGACACACCGAATTATATCGTGGGGCTGAATATGTAGTGGATTTCCTGCCCAAAGTGAAAATTGACGTGGCAATTTCTGCCGACATGCTAGACAAAGTGATTGATGCCATCAGCAAAGCCGCCAATACCGGCAAAATCGGCGATGGCAAGATTTTCGTCTACGATTTGGAACAAGTCATCCGCATTCGCACTGGCGAAAGTGGTGAAGAAGCGTTGTAAGCCACCGCTCACATTAGGAGAAATTTCCGATGCAAAAAAATCCTTTAACTCATTTGAACGGGCTATTAGCGGGGGCTGTTGTCACTGCGCTATTGCCTAGTTTGGCGCTGGCAGACGCAACGCCCACGTTAAATTCCGGTGATACCGCTTGGATGCTGACCTCTACCGCCCTGGTGTTATTTATGACTATTCCCGGTTTAGCCTTATTTTACGCAGGCATGGTGCGGGCTAAAAACGTCCTGTCGGTGTTAATGCAATGTTTTGCTATCACGGGTTTAGCCACCATTTTGTGGATGCTCTACGGCTATAGTCTGGCTTTTACCCCCAATAGCAACGAAACGCTCAATATGTTTATCGGCAGTCTGGATAAATCATTGCTGCTGGGCATAACCCCCGATTCTTTACAAGGTACTATTCCTGAATACCTGTTCATGACTTTCCAAATGACCTTCGCCATCATCACCCCAGCGTTGATCGTTGGCGCTTTTGCCGAGCGCATGAAATTCTCCGCTATGCTGATTTTTATGGGGCTATGGCTCACTCTGGTTTATGTGCCCGTGTGTCACTGGGTTTGGGGTGGTGGCTGGATGGCAGGTGATGGCGTGATTGACTTTGCCGGCGGTACAGTGGTTCACATCAACGCTGGGATTGCTGGTCTGATTGCCGCCTTAGTAATCGGCAGACGCAAAGGCTATCCAGGCTCAGCCATGCCGCCACATAACTTAACCTTAACCGTCATCGGCGCGTCCATGCTGTGGGTGGGTTGGTTTGGCTTCAATGCAGGTAGTGCGGTTGCCGCCAATGGCTTGGCTGCTTCTGCAATGGCTGCAACACAAATCGCCACTGCTGCTGCGGCATTAGGCTGGATGTTTAGCGAATGGGTATCTCATGGCAAACCCAGTGTGTTAGGTATCGCTTCGGGTGCGGTTGCAGGCTTGGTTGCCATTACCCCTGCGTGCGGCTCTGTAGGTCCTATCGGCGCACTGGCAATAGGTTTAGCCGCAGGTGTCATCTGCTTCTTCAGCGCCACCAAACTCAAACGCGCTCTGGGCTATGATGACTCGCTGGATGTCTTTGGCGTACACGCAGTGGGCGGCATCATCGGCGCGATTTTAGTCGGCGTCTTTGCTGCACCCTCATTGGGCGGTTTAGGTGCTGATACCTTCAGCATCGGCTCACAAGTCATCATCCAAACCAAAGGCGTATTAGCAACCATCCTCTACACTGCGGTGGTGAGCTTTGTGTTACTGATAATCCTCAAATACACCATTGGTTTGCGTGTAGATGAAGAGCAAGAAACCGAAGGGCTGGATATGGCGCTACACGACGAGCGTGGCTACATTCTGTAAAGCAGTTGCAGTAATCCCGCAGCAGATTCCTTTCACCCAATTTTACCCGAATTGCTGCGGGGCTTTTCACCTCTTCACCCGGTTTTAAGCCTTAGCCTTCTACCCACCAAACCTAGAAAGCTAAGGCTTAAGAGCTAAAGATCAAAACCGAGTTCTCCTGGCTACATCGTCAGTAGCCTTTACGGGAGGTGCAAGCCCCCCGTATTTTTAATACCTTTAACTAGAAAATGCTTTATCTGGCATCCACAGTAGCAGTTCTAGTTTTCTTAAATATCCCGCTTTTAACAAAATCTTCCATTTGCACTTCTTCTTGCGTAATGATGGCATCTTTCAAAGAAGTCTTACGGTTTAACAAACGATTGAGATTCACATCAAAAGAATCAAAATCAGGATGCGTTAAAATCGGAATATACACATTCACATCCTTCGTTTGTCCAATGCGATAAGCGCGATCAGTGGCTTGCGCTTCTTTTGCCGGATTCCAATGGCGTTCTAAATGAATCACATTATTTGCCGCAGTAATGGTTAAACCCACCCCTGCTGCCACTGGAGAAATCACCATCACGCCAAAACCTGGCTGCGCTTGAAAGCGATCAATCAACACCTGGCGCGTCGGATTATTTGGATTTTTGCTCACTGCTTTAGTAGTGCCGTTGATAATGGGCACGGCTAAACCGTAAATCTTACCAATGCCCATTGCCAGCAATTCTTGCAGCCGCTTATTCACAGCAAACACCAGCACCTTTTCTGATCGCGCTTGCACTTCGTCAAGGATTTTCAACAAAATCTGCATCTTGCCAGATTCTTGAAAAAGCTGCCGTGCTGCTTCAGGCGTCACAGGCAGCGGTGGCATTCCCTGCAAGAGCGCCGGATGCAGCGACACATCACGCAAGTGCTGCAAGCCCATCAATGCTGTGCCTGGATTGAGTTCTTTATCCAGTGCATCAATGGTTTGTCTCATCACCTCTTCGTAACGCGAGCGTTGCCCTCCTTGCATTTCTTGATGAATGCGCGGATCAAATTCATAATCACCCTGTTGATTGTAATCGCCGAGAATAATGTATTTTTTGGGCAGATTTTGCAGATGATCTTCTTTAATGCGACGCAACATAAATCCCCCCACGCGGTCACGCAATTGCTGCCCAACTTCTTCTCTGACTTGATCTGCTTCATCCGGCGGTGCTTTAAGAATTGGCTTGATATAATTTTGGCGAAACTCTTGATAAGAACCTAAGAAACCTGGCTGTACCGTATCAAATAAACACCAAAACTCGCCTAAATGATTTTCCACTGGCGTGCCGGTCACCATCAATTTGAACTGCGCATTCAAAGCCTTTGCTGCACGGGTTTGTAAGGTATTCGGGCTTTTAATATTCTGCGCTTCATCAAACACCACCATTGACCAAGGAATGGAGGCTAAAGAAAACTGATAATCACGCAAGGTTTGATAAGTGGTAAGCACTAAAGAATCAGGTAAATCTAAACGCTCAATGCCCCAGATAGTACCCAGCTTTAAGGAATAATCAGGAAAGAAATCGCTGGTTTCTTCTGCATTTTCTTCCGTCATTGCTGTTGAAATAGCCGCTGTTTCTATTGCACTCTCTTGAACGAGAACGGCGGGCGCTTCTTCCCAAGGTAACACTTCGCCATCCGCTAACTTTTCTGTATCTGATTGTTTGGCAACAGAAATTGGACGTGCTTTAGTTTCCACGCCCATGCCCTGAATGCGGTATTTAGGCAAATCGCCATCGGCTTGCAAAATCACAATTTGCTTAAACAAGGGGTCTTTATAAGTGCTCTGTACTTCGCGTTTCCAGTTTTCTAACAAACTCAAGGGCGCGACTACCAGCACCGGCAAATGCGATTGGGTGCGCTGCAAAATCTCGCGAATGCCAACAATCGCCATGTAGGTTTTGCCCAAGCCCATATCGTCTGCCAGCAAGGCGCCCTGAATGCGGTGCTCGTCGCCCAGCGGTTGCCCTTCGTTGGTCGCCAACGCCAGCATCCAGCGCACGCCCTCGATTTGATGCGGAAAAGGTGAGCGGGTATAGGCAGAAAAATCAATCTCTTGCGCGGATTTTAAGCCTTTAGCGGGTGGCTGAATTTCGCTGCCAAAATCCGCCTCAGTGTCGTTCAAATGAATTTCAATCGCCAGCGGTGCGCTCATTTCTTCTGGCGGTAAATGCAACTGTTGCTCAAGTTCAGCAACCTTTGCCTGCACCTTGTCGCGCTCAGTAACATTGATGCGCTGCTCGTTGAAACGCACCACAGTGGCGTTGCTTTGCGCCGCGTCCGTGAGTTTTTGCTTGAACTCTTCAAGCATATCCAAGTTTTTGATAACCTTATCTAAATCATCCGGCTCAAAGAGTGGCGTTTGGGCGTCAGGATCGCCTAGCAGCGCCTCGACCGCATCAGCACCACCGCTTTGCGCAAACCAATCAATATCATTGCTGCCAACCTCACCAAAATAGGCGTGGAGAAAAGGACCCGCGCCCTTGACGCGCAGCGAAAAACCCGCATCCAGATTCACCAAACTGGCATCTAAAAAAGACCCAGGCGCAGCGAAAAACTTGCGTCTTTGCGCCGCTGGCACATGGCGTTTGCGAATAATCTCGTGCGCCGCTTGCAAGCGTTGCTCGTCAAGCAACACCAGGGTTTTGCCAACGCGCAAACTCTGTCCCTTGCCGGACGGATTAAGCTGCCCAAGCCGCTTGGCAACCTCATTTTGGTCTAAATTCTGTCCGAAAGTCGGCTGCAATTCCAAACTGCCGTCGGGCAAGACCTCCACTGCCAAACCCACGCTATCTGGTTGAATGGCTTGAAAATCTTTGAACGCAGTGCGGTCAATATCAAGTCCAGCCTCAGCCGCTTGGATAACCTGTTGTATTGCTTGAAGATTAGCAAACTCGCTGCGTTCGGCGGGCGGTAGCGCCGCGTGTTTGACCACTGCGCTCAGGGCTTGATATTGCGCCGCGTCCGGCAAAAACACCTCGCTGGCAGACAGTTGCAACAGGGGATCATTGAATTGAAAATGGCGAATAGTCTCGCCGTCTTTTAACAGATGCAGTTGCAAAGCAAAATCCGTTTGGCGCGAAGTGCCGCTCACTTGCAGCTTAAATTTACCCGACCAAACCGGCGGTAAATCAAATACATAGCGCGTATCCGCATCCAGCTCAACAGCAGCTTGTGCTGCCAGCCACAGACCCTCCACCCGCTCAGCGGCAATGCCTTCTTCCAGCAGCATTTGCATCCGCAAAAACTGGTGTAAATGCAATTCGCTACCGCGTCCCTGCACTGCGTCTTGGTAAACTGCCGGCGGCAAACTCAGCAGCAAACCGCCGTCTTGCGCCTGATAGGTCAGTTGCGAACTCGTCTGAATTTCACTTTTACTGAATAACTTTTTCACCAAATCACTTAAGCCCATAATGGTGTAAACTCATGAATAAATTACTGTTTTTATACTGTGCCCGCTTGAAACTGCTCGCAGGGATGTTGATGCAGTGATTAAAAATCCATCATTTGTATCAAATTTGATAGAACAAAGAAAGAATGCAGTTTCTGGCGGGTATGAATATATAGACTAAAGAAAAAAACCTGATTTGGGGAGACTCAGTGCTTGAGTTCTTATACTCCAGTCAAACAGTGCGGGACGTGTTTTTTGTGATTGACCGGATTGAAGTTGTTCTGGATGATGAACCGGCAGATTAATTATGCACCGCAGAAAGCAGAGCGTGCAGAGAAAAGCATTTTTAAATCTTTTCTCAGCGCACTCTGCGTCTCTGTGGTGAACATTAGGAGGTAAACATGCAAACGGTGAATCTCGACAAGCTTCCGCCGCAAGCGAGGCTTGAATTATTGGATTTTTATGAGTTTTTATTAGAGAAACATGCGCCTTCAGAAGCATTTCAAAACCGAAAGACGGTATTGAACTGGATTTGCCTCGGCATCCGCCGCATGAGCTTTTGGAATTCGGGCAATGATTCTGCTGGATACCAATCTTGTGCTGAGTTTGTCAAAGCAGTGGTTTCCGCCCACTTTAGCCTAAGGAGTCAAAGTAGTACCCGCAGGTGTGGTAAGAGTGATGGAATTGCAAGAACAAGGCTACACTTACATTCGCCCTGAGTTATTCCATCTAGCCTTCCAGCCAAAAGCTGGAAGGTGTAGTTTTCAAATCAAATGACTGTTAGCAATATCAATCCAGGTTTTCTGTGCTTTGCGGTAAAAACTCGGCGCATCCTTCCCATAATCGCTAATTTCCTTAAATAAAATCTGCGCTTGCTCGGTTTTACCCAGCTTTTTCAGCACTAAGGCATAACGGCACTTAGCTTCCGCACCCGTATAATAACCTGCCAGCACCTTATATTCTTCCAAGGCGGCTTCATTTTCCTCTAAAGATTTTAAACAACGCGCATACAACAAATGCCCGTCCTGCGATTTGAACTCTGGATTTTCTTGAATCAAACGATCCAAGGTTGCCTTCGCCGCACTAAATTCGTTTTTTAAAAACAATACTTGCGCCAGTTTTATTAGACTTGTTGCAATATAAAAAATTAGTATAATTTTGGTAAGTTTTTGACA
>DYPD01000003.1 GCA_020720115.1 Thiomargarita sp.
TGATTATAAAAATAGGACTTATTTTACAGTAAATTACTCAGCTTGACAGGGCTGGTTAGCAGATAAATAAGCAACCGCGGTGAGGATGAGTTGCAGCCGCTTGCCGCAACTCGCTGCTTTACTCGACGTTTTGAATTTGTTCGCGCATTTGCTCAATTAAGACTTTGAGGTTTACAGAGACCATTGAGGTGCGGGTGTGGATTGATTTTGAACCCAGGGTGTTGGCTTCGCGGTTGAGTTCTTGCATGAGAAAATCCAGCCGCCGTCCGATGGGTTTGTCGTCTTTTAAGGTTTGTCGTACTTCAAGCAAGTGGGTTTCTAGCCGATCCAGTTCTTCTGCGACGTCCATTTTCTGCGCCATAAACACCATCTCTTGTTCTAGGCGTTCTAAGTTGAGATTTTGTTCTAATTCTAGCAAGCGGCTTTGTAGGCGTTCGCGTTGGGTTTGCAAAATCATGGGGAGTTCTTCGCGCACGCTGCTGACTTCATCGGTAATGGCTTGGCAGCGTTGTTCGAGCAATTGGCGCAGTTGTTCTCCTTCGCGCTGGCGGTGTGCCAGCAGTTGTTCGAGGGATTCATCTAGGGCGTGCAATATTGGCTGTGACATGGCATCGGCATCTGGCAGGCTCATTTCTAATACGCCAGGCCAGCGTAAGATGTCCATGACGCTTAATTCTTCTTGTGCGTGTTGACGTAACTGGTTGACTTGTTTGGCAATAGCTAGGAGTTGCTGAACCAGGTCGGTGTTAAGTTCAAAATGGCTGTTGTGGGTGTTTGCTTGTAGGCGCAGGCTGCAATCAATTTTGCCGCGTTGTACGGCTTGGGCGATGCGTTCGCGTACGGGGGCTTCGAGTTGGCGCATTTCTTCGGGTAAGCGGGTGCTGATTTCTAGGTAGCGGTGGTTGACGGAGCGTAATTCCCAGCACAGGTCCCCCCATTCCGTTTGGGCGGTGCTGCGTGCAAATGCGGTCATGCTGCGAATCATGGAACTTTCCTTGTGGGGGTGTGCGGCGATCTGAACTAGGCTTTTAATGGAGTGAGCTTAGAGTAAAAACAATGATTTATTGAGGGTATATGGGGAAATATTTGGTTTTAATGCGGCGGGATGGGGGTTATTTTACCCGTGCTAAAATCAGTTCTAACACCAGTTTGCTGCCGAAATAAGCCAACATCAGCATGAGGAAACCGCCGAGTAATAGGTACAGCACGCGGCGTCCGCGCCAGCCGTATTGGTGGCGTCCCCATAGAAGTGTGGCGAAAATGAGCCAGGCTAACAGGGACAGCAGGGTTTTGTGGGCGAGGTGCTGGGCAAAAATGTCTTGTAAAAACAAGGCGCCGCTGAGCAAGCTTAGGGTTAGAAGTAGAAAGCCTATGCCCAGCATTTGAAATAATAGGGTTTCCATGACTTGTAACGGTGGCAGGTGACGCATGACTTTGAGGGGTTTTTTGTGGCGTAAGTAATAGTCTTGTACTGCCATGAAGAGGGCTTGCAAGGCGGCGAGACTGAGCAGGCTGTAGGCAAACATGGATATTAGGATGTGAAAGGTGACGCCTGCGGGCAGATTTTCGGGTAATAAGCGGGTGCTGCCAGTGAGGAACATTTCCAGCAGTATGTTGAAGGCTGCCAGCGGAAATAGCACCAGCGCGAGGTTGGCTAAACCGCGTAACCAGGTGATGAATAAGACAAAAATTGCCAGTAACCAGGCAATCATGGACATCGCGTTTAGCAGCCCTAAGCTGATGAAGCCCTGCGCACCGTGAATGCGGTAATACAGCAGCAGGGCGTGCAGCAGCACGGCACTCAAGCCGAGCGCGAGAAACAGCCGGTGGTTGTCGTTTGGCTGGGTGCGGTTGCCGCGAAGGAAAGACAGCCGAGAGGTCGCGGCAAGATAAAAACCAATCGTCAGCAAACTCACGGCAGTCATCATAGGTTTTCCAGTCAATTGTGCAGCAGTTTAGCCTAACAAACGGGTTTGGGCTTCGGCGTATTTCGCCGCAGTTTTTTCGATCACTTCGGCGGGTAAATGGGGCGCGGGCGGCTGTTTGTTCCAGTCTAGGGTTTCTAAATAGTCACGCACGAATTGTTTATCGAAACTCGGCGGATTGCTGCCGGGTTGGTAATCAGTTGCGGGCCAAAAACGTGAAGAATCCGGTGTGAGCACTTCGTCAATCAATACCAGTTGCCCTTGTTCATCGAGTCCAAATTCAAATTTGGTGTCGGCAATCAGGATGCCTCGTTGTGCGGCGTAGTCACGCGCTTGGCAGTAAATGGCTAGGCTGGCGTCGCGCACCTGTTCGGCTAAGGACTGTCCTAGTAATTTCACGGTGTAGGCAAAATCCACGTTTTCATCATGTTCGCCCACTTCGGCTTTGGTGGAGGGCGTGTAAATTGGTTGTTCTAGCTTGTCTGCCAAGCGCAAGCCGGCGGGTAAGTGGATGCCGCACAGCGCACCGGTTTTTTGGTAATCCTTCCAACCAGAGCCGACCAGATAGCCGCGCACAATGGCTTCAACGGGGAGCGGCTTGAGCCTGCGTACTACGATGGCGCGATCCGCTACCTGTGCACGGAGTTGCGCGTCTGGCAGCACTGCTTCGAGGCTGATGTCCGTCAAGTGGTTTTGGATCAGATTGCGGCTAAAAGCAAACCAGAATTTCGACACGCGGGTCAACACGGCGCCCTTGCCGGGGATGGGATCAGGCAAAATCACGTCAAACGCCGACAAGCGATCTGTGGTAACGATCAGCATGTGCTGTTCATCTAGCGCGTAAATGTCTCGCACCTTGCCGCGTTGGGTGAGTTCTAGGCTCGGTAAATGGGAATGATACAAAGTGTCTTGAAGCATAGGGACTCCTGCTAAAAAAGCCGTTAATAATAAAATTAAGGATGACTAAATTCAAGGAATTTCATGTTTTTATTGCGCTTTTTCCGTGCGGCTGAGGGTTTTCTCTTGGTAATCTGCCAGCATAGTCTGCAAGCCGGAAATATCAAAATCTTCGGTTAATTGCTGCGCTTGGCGACAAAAAACGGCTAATTCAGGATTTTGTTGCAATTGATTTAATTGCTGCAAAATTTCCGTGATACTGCCCAGGTGCGCCAACTTTAGGAGGTGTTGCAAGTTCTCAGGTGGTGGCGGAACCAGTTCTTCAGCGACTGCACTGTTGGATGCGTTAGCCGTTGCCTCAACCCATTTGATCCCCGCGTGCTGCGCTAATATCTCTAGCAATTCTCCCAACATCACTGGTTTGCCGAGAAAAGCATTGCAACCCGCGGCTAACACTTGTTGCTGATAAGTACCGAGCACATTGGCAGAGACGGCAATCAGTGGCACTTTGGCAAACACCGCTTGCGCCCGCAAGCGTTGCGCGGTCTGAATGCCGTTAAGTCCGGGCATACATATATCCAGAAAAATAATATCGGGCGTGGCTTGTGCGGCATAGTCCAAAAGCTGCTCACCATCTTCTGCTTCCGTGACCCTAAAGCCGAGCAACATCAGCAGGTCGCGCAACATGCTGCGATTGGCTTCGCTGTCATCGGCAATCAGCACCAAACGCTGCTTGCCCTGATAGCCGCTGACCTGTCGTGGTTGGCTTTCGTTGAGGGGTAACGCTGCTTCGTTTGCCAACACCTTAAGCGGGATTTCAAACCAAAAACGGCTGCCCCGCCCTACTTGGCTTTCGACCTGTAATTCGCCGCCCATGAGTTTGACCAGCTTACGGCAAATCGGCAAGCCCAGCCCTGTGCCTTCTTGATGTGACTGTTCTCCGACTTGGCGGAAAGGTTCAAAAATAAACTCCAGGTCTGTAGGCGCTATGCCGCGTCCGGTATCAGTGACAGCGATTTGCATGAAAATCTGTTGCGTCTGCGTTTGGCGATAACGCACATCCAGGTGAACGCTGCCTTGGCGGGTGAATTTCACTGCATTACTGAGCAAGTTGAGTAGGACTTGGCGCAAACGTTTTTCATCTAATAACGCGGCGTCAGGATAAAAATCGAGCGGCGCTTCGCACTGGCGCTGATAAATGAGTTGTAGATTTTTCTGTTCGGCGCGGAAAGAAAAGAGTTGTACCGTTTCAGCAAAGAAATTTTGTAAGTGCATGGGATGTGGCTGCAAATCCAAACGCTCTGCCTCGATTTTGGATAAGTCCAATATATCGTTGATAAGCAACAATAGGTATTCACCGCTACGATAGATAATTTGCAGTTTGCTACAAACTTCCGGTGGCACTTGAGGATATTGTTGAAGCAATTGCGCATAGCCAAGAATGCTGTTTAAGGGCGTGCGTAATTCGTGGCTCATGTTGGCTAAAAAAGCACTTTTGGCTTGGTTAGCGCTTTCGGCTTTTTGTTTTGCCTCACACAGTTCGGCTTCCATCTGCTTGCGTTGGGTGATGTCAAACACCAGCCCGTTGAGCGCCTGCGCCTGTCCTTGTGCATTGCGAGAAACCCAAGCTTGCGTTCGCAAATAGTGGAGCGTGCCGTCGCCATGTTGAATGCGGTATTCCAGATCGCAAATGCTGTAGTTTTCCAAGCATTGTGCCAGTGCCGTCTCGACATGCGGCAGATCATCGGGATGCAGGCATTGCAGCCAGATTTGGAAATTACCGTCAAAAAAACCTGGCTTTAGCCCCAAAATTTGCAAACCGCGCTCATCAAAGGTAATGCGTTTGTGTTGTGGCTCGTAATAAAAAGTGCCAGCTTGCGCACCATCCAGCGCCAGTTGTAAATGCCGCTGATTTTCTCGTGCCAGTTCTTCCATGAACTTGCGTTCCGAAATATTTGTGTAAACTCCAAGTAAACCAATGACTTGTCCTTTTGCATTGCGCAGCGGCGCTTTGCTGGTCAGCACTGTTGTCTGCCTGCCTTCAACGGTCAATTGGGTTTCTTCAATGTTCAATCGCGCTTGACCAGAACTCATGACTTCGGCATCAATGCGCCGATAAAATTCGGCTTCTTCCGCTGTCCAGGGCAGTTCGTAATCGTTTTTGCCAGCAATATCAGCCGGTGCTTCCACCCCCGCAACGCGGGCAAAATTCCGATTGCAGCCCAAATAAACCGAATGCCGATCTTTCCAGAAAATGTATTGTGGTGAATGTTCTATGACCAATTCCAGCAGTTCGCGTTGCTCATGCAGTCGGGCTTCAACCCGGCGGCGCTGGGTCACGTCCAGCATGACACCGTTCCATAGGGTGCTGCCGTCGCCTTGGCGTTGCGGTGTGGCGCGGATGGCAATCCACAGCGGTTGTGCTTCGGTTTCTTTCCCATTCAAACCCGCTCGGTAACAGCGAAATTCATGATTGAGCACGGATAAATTCTGTTGCGAGTAATTTTCCGCGCTGCACAGTTTGGCTTGCTCTTCTGGATGTACTAAGGCATACCAGCGTTCGGTTTGTGCGCACAGGCGTTCTGCGCTTAAGCCAAATAATGCCTGACAGCCCGTGCTGAGGTAGATGAAATGTCGTGGATGGTTGGGGACTTGTTGCATTTGGTAAAGCACCCCGCCAGGTAGGTTGTCGCCTAACTGACGCAAACGCAATTCATTGTATTTAAGCTTTTCTTCAGTTTTTTTGCGCTCGGTGATGTCGGTTGCCACCCCTTCAATGATGGATTCACCATTTTCTTCTAAGCATCCAAAAGGGCGATCAAATAGCCAGCGCCACTGCCCGTTGTTGTCACGGATGCGATATTCCAATGCGATGGTTTCACCCGTTTCAAATAAGTTGAGGGCGGCATCTACCATGGGTTGATCTTCGGGATGAATGGCGTTGTACCATAGAAAAGGGTCTTCTAGCAGTTGATGGACGGAGAAACCGAGCACCTTTTCCACCTGTGGCGACCAATACAGCCCGCCGCGTTTGGTCGAGAATAGGTAGACAATGTCGCCCATGCCTTCAACTAGGCGACGGTAGCGCAATTCGCTACGTTGCAGGGCGATTTGGTTGAGGTAACGCTCAGTGTCGTCGCTAAAAGACACTATGACCTGGCTGGGTTGCTGATCTTGGCTTGTAGACAGCGGGCGTGAATTGATGCGAATCCAGCGTAGCGTGCCGTCGGGACGGTGTACGCCCATAGTGACATCTTGGCAGACTTCGCCGCTGCTTAACGAGCGCGTTGCCGGGTGTTCGGCGCTGGAAAATACTGAGCCGTCTTCGTGGATGGTGCGCCAATGCGGGCTTTTGAGATCACGCCCTAAAAGCTGTTCGCGGCTCAGCCCTAAAATAGTCTGAGCGGCTGGGTTGCAAGCGAT
Source organism: Thiomargarita sp. (assembly GCA_020720115.1). Lineage (GTDB taxonomy): Bacteria > Pseudomonadota > Gammaproteobacteria > Beggiatoales > Beggiatoaceae > BB31. Next base: position 6,246 of record DYPD01000003.1, read on the forward strand.
GATAACGCCTTGGCGATCATGCACTAGCACGCCTTCATTTAAGCTGCTGACAATGGTTTGCTGTAGGCTTTCTTGTTGTGCTTGCGTCTGTTCAAGCCGTTGCCGATAAGTGGCGAGTCCCAAGCTGTGCGCACAGGCGCGTAACGCCTCTAGCTCCATCGCAGTCCAGTGCCGCGCTTGTTGGCAATCCTCTATGCCAATGAAGCCCCACCAGTGCTCACCGCAAAAAATCGGCATCACCGCCAGCGAGCGCACGCCATGCGCTGCCAATACGGGTTGTTCTTGGGCTGGCAATTGGTTTACCAGGCTAATGATGCCGTGCCCCTGTGCTAAATGTTCCGCCCAGCGGGAAAAGCCGCTACGCTGATAATTTATGTTCTGCAATGCGGGATTAGCGAGTTGGCGGCTAATGCCGGCGGCATCCCATTCATAGCGCCGACTGCCCAATAACACGCCGGATTCATCCTGATGATTGACGCACAGATACACTCGACTGGTTTGCAGTGTTTGCCCGATTTGTGCCAGTACATTGGTCATTTGCTGCTGCCAGTCATGAGCGCGTAATTGGCAAGCTACATAATTCAGCATAGCAACATTGTTATAAGCCTGCTCACGCGGCGAGAGCCTCGCAGCAACGCTGGCTGCATAGAGCAAGCCCAGCAAATTGACGCCTAAAAAGGCGACTGGCGTTAAAAAATAGAGCAACGGATACTGCGGTGTTTTGGCAAACCAAAAAATCAACAGCGCCACCAGGCTTAAACTCAGTGCTGCCAGCACGCGCCAGTGGTTGGCTGATTTGAACATTGGGGTGTAGGGAACGGCTGTCAGCGTCAATAATAGCCAGATATCTTCTACATCGTCAGGCGGACGCTGTAGCATGAAACTCAGCATTAAGAGACTGCTTAGACCCCACCATAACATGACTATTTCTCCTCATTAGGGAACACAAATCAATTGTACGACAGACCCGTCAGGTTTCTAAAACCTGCCAGGTTTTACTGCGATGCGCCTGCACAACTGAAATATGACTCCTAATAGTAGGCGCCGTTTTTATCTTGTCAAACATATAGATTAAGAAGGTTTTTTCTATCTGTTTCCAACTGTTTAGGCTTGATTGGCGCAACTTTTACCTTATTGTCCTAGCAGTCTTCGTGGGTATAATCCTGCTTCGGTCTTCCTAACCCAGCAATCCATATCGCTTAGGCTCGGTTTAATTGGGTTACACAGTTATACAGTGTAGCCGCTAATATTCACTTTTTCAGAATGTTCTAAAACCATGAAAAAAATTCTTGCTGCTTTATTGGTCGTTGCTTTAGGTGTTGCTGCGGTCTTTTTCTTGATTAAAACCCGCGTTCCGGCTAAACCCGCTGTGGCGCAGGAAAAAACCTGGACCGTCACCACGCAAAATACCCAGTTACAAAACCTGCCGCCGCTGCTGCGCCTGTATGCGAAAATTGAAGCGCCGCGTACAGCCAATTTATCCGCCTCAATCAATGCGGATGTGTTGGAAATCCCCGTGCGCGAAGGCGACACAGTTGCTAAAGGCGCGGTGCTGGGGCGTTTGGAGCAAACAGAAATCAACTTAACCTTACAACAACGCGCAGCGGACATAGCAGAAATTGAAGCAGCGATTGAGGGCGAAAAGCAGCGTTATGCCAACAACCTCAGCGCCCGCCCCAGCGAACAAAAGCTGTTGAAACTTGCCCGTAACGCGGCTGAACGCGCACAACGTTTGCAAAAACAACAGGTTGCTTCAGACTCCGTAGTGGATGAGGCGCTACAAGCCGTTGAGCGCCAAACCCTTACGCTGTCTGCACGCGAACTCCAAATTGCCAACTATCCTTCCACGTTAGAACAATTGCAGGCGCGCCTAAAACGCGCAAAAGCACAGCGTGATCTGGCACAACTGGATGTGCAGCACAGCCTCATCACCGCGCCCTTTAACGGCATTGTTGCCAAAGTCCAAATCGCAGTCGGCGAACGCGCCCGCGTCGGTACGCCGCTGTTTTCCCTGTATGACACCCAGGCACTGGAAGCGCGTGCACAAATCCCAGAACGCTATCTCGGTATTGTCTCTGGTGCTTTGCAACAGCCGGCGGGATTGCAAGCCAGCGCAACGGCAAAAGGGCAAAACATCGCCTTACGCCTAGATCGCTTTGCGGGTGCGGTGCAAGCCAACAGCGGTGGTACGGATGCTTTGTTTCAGATTACTGAGGGCGCAGAAGTTTTACGCTTAGGGTTGTTTTTAGCAGTACGTTTGCAATTACCCATTGAAACACAAGTGGTTGCAGTGCCTTACGAAGCCATTTATGGTAGCGACAGCCTGTATTTACTGGTTGAGGGGCGAATGCAAAAAATACGGATTGAGCGTTTAGGTGAATACGAAAATGCCGCTGGCAACTTGTTAGCATTGGTGCGAGGCAGCGAGTTGCAGGCAGGTAAGCAGATGGTGATCACGCACTTGCCTAATGCGATGCCGGGGCTAAAAGTGCAGGCAGTTACCCCTTAAAACACAAAGAAAAAACCCACGAAATGGCAGCCTTCGTGGGTTTTTTGCATTAAGCAAGCTTAGCCTTGCTTATCAATGGGTTTTATTGACCATACAGAATATTCGCAGGCTCAGCATTGGCAGACGCTGCCCGACGGGTCACACCAGAGCTAGCGCCGGTATGGCTCAGGGTCTTAACTGGATAAACACTAACGCTACCTGCTGCATCTACGGAAAGTTCAAATACTGTCCACAGGTTGCCTTTGCTGCCTGCAACAAAGGTTTCAGCACCGCTACTGTCTTGTGGTCTGAATTGGCGCACTGGATTGTTACCAATGTACAGATCAACGCTTGCGCTATCTAGCAATGTACCTAACCCTTCAAACTGGAACACAGTGTAACGATAGAGTCCGGGACGCAATTGCGAGCTACCAGCAGACGGTTTAATGGTGACGGTTTCAGGTCCATAAGAAGTGACATCATCAATGTCTAACACAGCAACGCCATCAGCCGTTTGTTGATTATTCCAGTAAATATGAAAGCGATCTGCTTCGTTAAGAAAACTTGCTACCGCACCCGGTTCAGGTCCGGTTAAATGGGCGTCTAAATCCACCGGATTTTCTCCCCAGTTCAATAGACTTGTTGCGACATAAATCCAGTAAAAATGCGGAGTTCGAGAATATAACTGACTCCAAATTTTTCAGATTTCAGCTAAGCCATTGATTTTTCATAGTCATCAAGCCAAAGCACTTTTTATAAGACATTGATTTTTCTTGTTTTATAGGCGCAACAAGTCTAATACCACGCGAACGTCGTTTGCGGCTAATGCTTGCGTACCCGCAGTGGGGTTAAGATTGAAAGCGACTGTATTGTTATCGCCGCAAACCAATTCGACTGGACGAGAAATGCCTGCATAATTATCGCTGGCAACGCGCACTTCGCGTGAGCCAGTAGGTAATTTGGTAAATTTTACTGAACCATCTCTACTGGTCACAGCATTTTGCTCACCGATGCTCACTGCAGCATTGCTAATCAGCGTACCATCTACCGCGTTACTGACCACCACCTGCAAGTTTGCACAGTTTGCGTCAGGATTATTGGCGCTGGTAATGCCCGCAGCGTTGGGCACTAGATGCAAGGTCAGAGGATCAAAATCAAAAGGCGCATCGTAATAAACAGTGACTATTTGTCCGCGTCCACCAAAGGGGGCGGGCACTTCAACATCTACCCGGATGTTGTTAATTTGTACTGTATCTGCATCCACAGCAAAAGCCTGTACATTACTGAAATCTATGACGGTGCCTGCTGCCATTGCCTGACTCCCCAGCAACAGACCGATGGACACAGAGGTCAGCAGAGTTTTTAGCGTTTTCATTTGTCAATTCTCCCAATGCGAATAAACCACGAAGACAAGGTGTAGATTCTATTTACATAAGAAACTCACCAAATTGGGAAGAGGATAGAGCGCAAAACACTACTTATCCTTGCTTATGAAGTCTAGTTCAAAAAACCATTAAAGAAAGTGATACCAACAAAAATTTATAGTTTTTGCAAAAGCGCCTTGGCTTCGCTCAAAACAAAGTGGCGAAAAGCGTCTGCAACCGCGGACAGGCGTTTTCCTCGACGGTGTACGACATACCAGTAGCGCCAAATGGGAAAAGATTTTACATGTAAAATCACTAATTTACCCATCACCAGCTCCATATCTAGACTGTGGCGCGAAACAATACCTAAGCCCAATCCGGCTTGTACGCCCTGTTTAATGGCTTCGTCAGTGTTCATTTCCATGCCAGTGGAAAGGCGCAGGGCTTGTTCGCGGAAACAGCGTTCCATCGCAATGCGCGTTCCTGAGCCGCGCTCGCGCACGAGAAAAGTTTGATGTTCTAACTCGGCTAAAGGAATTTGCTCGCGTTGCGCCAGTGGGTGCTTGGGCGCAGCAATCATCACCAGCGGATTTTTCATAAAGGCTTCGGCAACTAAATCCAATTCCGCTGGCGGTTTGCCCATAATGACTATATCTACATCATTGTTTTCCAAGTGATTGAGCAGTCCTTGCCGATTGGTTACATCCAGCCGCACTTGGGTATGAGTCCAACGTTGATTAAATAAAGCTAAGAGGCGCGGGGCAAAATAGTTGGCTGTGGTGGCAACAGAAATGGTCAAGCGTCCGCCACCGCCTTTCAAATCTTCCATATGTTGCTTGGCTTCTGTCAGTTGGCACAAGATGGCTTGGGCGTAGCGCAAAAATTCTTCGCCCGCTTGGGTAAGAAACACCCGCTTGCCAAGTTGTTCAAACAGCGGCAAGCCAATGCTTTCTTCCAATTGTTTGATTTGTGCAGACACCGCTGGCTGGGTTAAATGCAGTTCTTCAGCCGCACGGGTGTAGCTCAAATGCCGTGAGACTGCTTGAAATACCGTGAGTTGACGCAAAGTGATGTGCATGTTTACCGACCAGGGCGTATAAATAGGGGGTGAAACTGAGCGCACTTAACAGCGGCAGTTGTTGGATAATCTTGCCTGAATGCAGGGGATTTCGGCTACAATATTAAACATTTTCCAGCACAACTTTACAGACTCTACTCGCCATAAACTGTATTTTTCACAGCCCGCATGGACGTTTGCTTAAGCCTCAAGGCGCAGTTTTTGGCAGACAAGGCAGAAAAACACAAGGAATTTCATCATGAGCCGTATCAGCGCGTGTTTCGCTCAACTTAAACAACAAAAACGTAAAGCCTTGATTCCTTTCATTACCGCTGGCGATCCGCAAGCGGAATTAACCCTGAGCTTAATGCAAGCCTTGGTGCAAGCGGGTGCGGATGTGATTGAACTGGGTGTACCCTTTTCTGATCCTATGGCAGACGGTCCCGTGATCCAACGTGCCAGTGAACGCGCTTTAGCCAATGCCGTGAGTTTAAGCTCGGTGTTAGACATGGTAGCGGCATTTCGCCAGCAGAACCAAACCACGCCAGTGGTGTTGATGGGCTATTTAAATCCTATGGAAATCATGGGTTATGCAGTGTTTGCTAAAGCCGCACAAGCGGCGGGTGTGGATGCGGTATTGACTGTAGATTTGCCGCCCGAAGAAGGCATTGAGTTTAATCAATTGCTGAAAGCGCATGATTTAGATAGTATTTTTTTGATTGCACCGACTTCTACCGAAGCCCGCATCCAGCGCATTTGTGCGCAAGCCAGCGGTTTTATTTACTATGTTTCGCTAAAAGGCGTCACAGGCAGTCAAGCCTTAGACGTGGTGGCGGTGACAGATAAGCTGAAAATCGTGCGCCGCTACACGGATTTGCCGATTGGCGTAGGCTTTGGGATTCGGGATGCGCAAAGTGCGGCAGCGGTGGCAAGCGTGTCTGATGCGGTGGTGGTTGGCAGTGCGCTGGTGCGCTTATCCGAAACGGTTGCGCCAGAGCATTTGGCGGCAGAATTAGGTAAGTTGCTGGGCGGTATGCGCCAAGCAATGGATGCGGCTGTCTGCTAAACCTATTTTTACAACAAAAAACTAAATGGCTATAACACGATGAGTTGGTTTGAAAAATTATTACCTTCGCGGATTCGCACTGACGCAAAAACGCGCCGCACTGTGCCCGAAGGTATTTGGAGTAAATGCCCGGTGTGTCAGGCGGTTTTGTACCGTGCCGAGTTAGCCCGCAATCTGCATGTTTGTCCTAAGTGCAATCACCATATGCGCATTTCTGGACGAGAGCGGCTAGAACATTTTCTGGATAAGGACAATCGTATTGAACTTGACGCAACCCTTGCGCCCGTTGATCGTCTGAAATTCAAAGATAGCAAAAAATACCGTGATCGTTTGTTACAAGCCCAAAAAACCACGGGCGAACCGGATGCGCTGATCGTAATGCAAGGGCAAGTCTTGACCATCCCCTTAGTTGCCGCTGCCTTTGAATTTGGCTTTATGGGTGGCTCTATGGGCACTGTAGTGGGGGAAAAATTTACCCGTGCGGCAAATAGAGCCATGCAGAAAAAAATTCCCCTGGTGTGCTTTGCTGCCAGCGGCGGCGCACGGATGCAGGAAGCCTTGTTTTCGCTCATGCAAATGGCAAAAACCAGTGCCGTGTTGACGCGGATGCAGGAAAAATCTTTACCTTTTATCTCAGTGCTCACTGACCCGACGATGGGCGGTGTGTCTGCCAGTTTTGCCATGTTAGGCGATGTTCAGATTGGTGAACCAAACGCTTTAATTGGTTTTGCCGGACCGCGCGTTATTGAGCAAACTGTGCGAGAGACCTTACCCGAAGGCTTTCAGCGTAGCGAGTTTTTGCTAGAACATGGCGCAATTGACATGATTGTAGATCGCCGAGACATGCGTACTTGCATTGCCAACTTGTTATCCATGCTTATGCGCTTGCCCCCGCCACAACAGCAAGATGAAGCAGAGGCTGAGGCTGTTGAGAGCGGCTCAGATTGATGCGCATATAAGAAAAAAATCAGCAGCCCTGAACATTATGTGATAGGTTTATAACCGAACTGCTTGCAATTATCCCTTTAAGGGCTTTATGTTTGTCTAACATCAAGTTATCTCGGTTTCTTCAGGTAATAAAATCCTTGTGCATAGTAAAGAAGATGATTCCAGAACCCAGGCATAGACACGAACCATAGGCAACCTCGTGGATATTCATGAATTTGTTGGCAAAATGGCTGAACAGCACGCAAATCTGTTAAAAGTCATTGAGTTGCAAAACAATTCTATTCAGGCGTTGAATAACCGCCTGAATGCCGTGTCTGCTTCACAGCTTTTAAGCTTTGCTGTGTTGTTAGAATCAGGTGCGCAGATTGACCGCAGTAAAATTTCCTATCATCTGTGTAAGATGTTAGAAAATCCGCATATCAGCAGCAATCAATACCTAGTAAACCAATTGCGTGAATTGTTAAAGATTTGTGAAGATCGTCAACCGCCCGCGACTAAACGCAAAGCGGCGCCCGATTGGTTTAAGGGCGTAGTGGAAGGCGGCTTGATGAAAAAAGAAGATGCTTAAGCCGTTTGGCAAAACTCAAAAAAAATGCTGCAAGTGAAACTTGCAGCAGGAAAAAACCAGGAGCAACCTGGTTACAGCGTATAAAAGCCAACATTCTGTTACAGCAGCTGCATAAGGCTGGGTGATTTAGAAAGGGTCGGTTTGGTGGGTTTGCGTTCTATGCCGAATGCCTGGCTAAGCGATTTGCGCAGAAACCATAAAGCAACCGTCACCAGCGTCAATTTCAGTAGCAAAATCCCAAAAAATTCATAGTATTCTGCGGCACTGGCAGGTTGTAAACCAAAATTCCACACAGCCAAACCCGCCAGCAATAAGACCCCTGTCCAAACCACTGCAAAAGCCAGGTTGCTGATAAGTGTTAGTAATTGAATGCGTTGCATGATAGAACTCCTTGTCATTTGCTTAAATATAGTGCGCAGTTAATGCTTAAGTGTTGCTAACGCAGAGCATATGCCAAAAATAAAAAATAAATTAAAATCAATGCTTTGTGTTTGTATTTGCGCGTGTTGCAGTTTTTTCGATTACACGAGTTAGCGAATTGCAAAGCAATCCAGAAAAAATTGAAAAAAATTGCAGAATGTGTCAATTTTTTTAGCCTGCAAAATGGCAAAAAATGTCCTCAAATACCCCCTCAAACAATCCACCAATTACTCAACCTTTCTTTGCTTTTCAAGCGATTACTGAGCGCTTGCCGGAGTCTGTGCAAGGCTACATGCTGCCTGTTGTTGCGGGGAGTGACACGCCTGTTACAGTTCGCTACACAGGCGATCTTGCCCATCTGCAACACGCCTTGCCAACGTTGCAACTGATTGCTGGGCGTTACCAGCTTGCTGCCGTTACTTTGGGCGCACCGAGTGGCGAGGCGCAGGTGTATCAGGCATTGGATCAGCATCGGCAACAGGCTGTTGCACTCAAGTTGTATCACTATGATGCCACGCCAAAAGCCTCGGTTATCCAGCATTTACAAGGGCTTGCGCATCCTAATGTGGTGACTTTGTATGATTATGGGCATTGGCAGGGGCGTTTTTTTGAAGTGATGGAGTTGTGCGCAGGCGGGGCTATGAGCGAGCAGATGCCTTTTACTCAAGCGCAATTGCAGGGGTATTTAGCAGGTATTAATCAGGGTTTGCAGTATTGCCATATGCAGGGCATAGTGCATCGAGATATTAAACCCAATAATCTATTTTTCCGCGAAATAACGCACGAAAACGTGTTGATTGGCGATTTTGGCATCAGTTCTTATTTAGATCGCAGCGTGCGCGTAACTCACAGTGCCGCACATTTAACCTTGGATTATGCCGCGCCAGAATTGCTTGATGGGCACGAGGTGAGCGAAAAAACCGATTATTACGCGCTGGGCATTAGCCTGATTCATTTGTTGTTAGGGCATTCGCCCTGGGTGGGTAAATCGCAAAACGACATTCTGGTTGCGCATTTACGCGGACGAGTGCCGCTACCGGACGCCTGTAGTGCCGATTTTTTGCGTTTACTGCGCGGCTTGACTTTGGTATCTGCCGAGCAGCGTTGGGGTTATGCGCAGGTACAAGCCTGGTTGCAGGGTGACTCTGTGCCTTTGGCGCAACCTGAAACGCAAGTTTTTGCCGCCCAGCGTCCTTATCCTGGCTATCCGCCAGCACATACGCCCGCGCAATTGGCACAGGCATTGGCGGAATTTGATGCGCTTAAACAGCTTTGTCGTGGCGACATTCGCCGTTGGGTGTTTGATTATTTTGACGCCACCACAGCGCAATATCTGGAGGCACTAGCAGCAGATTGCACCGCAGAAAAGCGTTCCGAGACGGATTTGCTCAAACGTCTGTTTTATGTCCTTGATGCAGAAGCCCCTTTGCAAGTTGGGCGGCAACAAGCGCAAAATCTTCAGCAACTGGGCGATTTGTTGGTTGCCAGCGAACAGCAGGCAGTGTTGCAAAAAGACCTAGAAGCCTTGTTGTGGAACGGTACTCTGGCGACTTGGATTGAAGTCAAGCGGGTTGCCGGGTCGCGTACCGGAGAATTATTGGAGAAAATCAAGGCGTTGAGCGAACGCCTGCGCTTCAGTAAGTTTCGTGGCATCGCTTTGTTTGCCTTGCTTTACCGGCTTGATCCGCAACGACCTTTGCACCTCACACCTAAGCTTTCGGTGCAATCGCCTGGCGAGTTAAAAACTCGGCTGGCACAGCATCCGAAAACCGCTCTGCCCGCCTTGCGTCAATTGTTTTACAGCAGACGCTTGGAAGAATGGATACAGGCAGCAAAATTTCCGCGTTGGCAAGCAATGCTGAAATTTTTAGCCGACACTCGCCAGCTTTATTTAGAACAGCAGGATATAGGCGCTTGGGCGGTGCGCTGGTATTTTCACCCTGATTTGCCGTTTCCGTTTTGCGGACAAGCCGTCAAAAATCCCGCACAATTAGCGCGATTAATTGATAAAAATCAAGAAAATACCGCTGAAGGACGCAAATTATTAAAACAAGGTTGGATTCGCGCTTGGCTAGTGGCAAGCGGTAAAATCGCCCAGCCAATAGAACTGGATCACGCCCTACTCAGCCCAGACAGCAATTGGCACACTAAACTAGAAGCCGTGCTGCATTTGCTTGATCCCAGCCTGCCCTTGCCGCAACCTGCTGCGACGCCGCGAGTGCTGAATTTGGGACGCATCAGTCCAAAACAGCCGAAAAGCGTTCAATTACACATTCGCAACCAAGGGCGCGGCTATCTCAGCGGCGAAATCAGCTTGGCGCGGGATCGTCAAGGCATCACCTTAAGCCAATATGTCATTGAAGGCGAAGCACAAATTCAGGTAACCGTAGATGCTATGGGGCTACAGCCCGGTGGGCGCTACGCCAACAGCTTGCAGCTTCACAGCAATGGTGGCGAATTAAATGTGCCGCTGCATTTCAGCCTCAAAGCAGCTCCGGCTGCGCCCAATTTCTGGAATAAAATCAAACAATTGTTAGGATTAAGCTAATGCACACAGGTACACTGTACATCATCGCTGCCCCGTCTGGCGCGGGCAAAACTTCGCTGGTTAAAGCCTTATTGGAAAGCCTTGAAAATATTAAGGCTTCAGTCTCCTACACAACGCGCCCGCCGCGCCCTGGCGAAATCAATGGCACGCATTACAACTTTGTCGAACCCGCCGAATTTCACTCCATGTCGCACGCTGGGGTGTTTTTAGAACAGGCGCAGGTTTTCGATAATTTTTATGGTACGTCACGCCTATGGGTGGAAAAAGAATTGCATCGAGGACAAGATGTGATTCTGGAAATTGATTGGCAAGGAGCGCAGCAAATACGCTTGCAGAGGGCAGATACCCTAAGCATCTTTATCTTGCCGCCGTCCATCGCCGCTTTGCAGCAACGCTTGCAAGGGCGCGGACAGGACCAGCCTGCCGTCATTGCACGACGAATGCAGGATGCGCAAAGTGAAATGCAGCATTATATGGAATTTGACTACCTAGTGATTAATGCAGATTTCAACGCCGCATTAGAGGATTTACAGGCAATTATCCGCGCCCGCCGCTTGTGTTTACCAATACAAGCGCAAAAATATGCAGAACAGTTAGAGCAAATGCTAGTTTTAGGCAGTTAAATGCAGCTTTATGCCGCCAATCTGACTGGTTTTACCATCTATCTTGGCAATAACCAGAGATAAGCTGACTCTAAGATAAGCTAACCGCTAAATACCAAGCTTGTTAAGCTTGGTATGTGCTTCGGTTTTGTGTCAAAATAGGGCGATTATGGGGTCGCTTTAGGTGGATTTGATGGCTTTATCTATGCACTGACAAAACAAATAAGTTGTTGTTTTGTTAAAAAATAGTAAAATTGCGGCTCATAATTTGAACCCATTCTGAGCAACCCGCCAGGCAATTGCCTAACTGGTTGCAAGTTCTGGATAACACTCAAGTTTAATCTTTTTGACTTACTTCTTTTAAGGAGAAATTATCGTGGATAAAGGTAAAGCACAGGTTTCTAGCTTCGGCGGGAAATTTTTGAAAAAAAGAAATATCGTGTTAGCCAGTGCTCTGGCTAGCGTTTTAGGCTTAGGCGCTGTTTATGCGGCTGCAACCGGTGTTGAAATTGCCACGCAGAAAAGCACCATCAGCAATAAAGGAGAGGCAGGTGCTGGCACTGTGTTGAAGCTGTGGTTTAAAGATGCAAGCGGCAACATGACCACAACTGCTAATGCTTACACTGTCAAAATAGACAGCACAAACGATGCGGTCATTGCTGATTTTAGTTTTGCAATGGCAGCGGGTGAGCATTCTACCACCCTGACCGTTGGCGGCGTTGCGCCAGCCGTGAGCGTTGCGGGTATTGGCAGCACCAAATTGATGGCAACTGCTACAGCAACAATAGCAGGCACGATGAAATCTAGCGAAATTCCATTAACTGTCGTAGAAAAGTATCTTTCTGCTAGTTTTACCCCCAGTCTAAGTAACGACACTAGCATCGGCAAATTTGTCAAAATTACTCTGAAAGATAATGCGAATGCAGCAGTTTCTGCAGCTGCGACCGTTACTCACGTTGCTGGTGGCATTGGCAGCAAGCCTGTAGAAGTCGTTCCCGCAGCTATGATTGGCAATACCAATGGCAACCTGATGTTCAGCTTTAGAGAACCAACCGGTACTGTGAGCACTGTAGGTAATGAATACTATGTCGTGAGTAGCGCTGGTATAGGCGATGCCTTGATTGCGGGTGACGGTGATGTGAAAGCCGACATCGTAATTCCTGCAATGCCCGCACTGAAAGGCAAAGCCAATATTACTGGCGGTGTTTCTAAGCAAGACAGCGTATTTGCTCCCCTGTTCCTCCCAGCTACTTCTGCAGTAACTTCTTTTAGCGAAACAGACCCTCTAAACATTAACATAGCGATCAAACCTGATACCGCTCATGTTGGTAAAGAAGTTAAGAAAATCATCGTAGCTGCTTATGTAGATATTTATGATGTAGTCGCAGGTTTAGACTCTAACACGATCTTAGCTTGGACTTTAAGCTCAGACGGTGTGGCATTTACACCTTGGGATTGGAAAAGTGGCGCAGCACCAGGGTCTTACCAGACTAAGACACTGAATGGTGATACAGAAGCATTCCACATCCTTAGCGGTCCTTTAACTGGTTATGAAGGTATGTTCTTCTTCTTTGCTGGTTATCAATTGCCAGACAATACTACTATCTTTAATGATACTATCGGTCAATTGCTGGTGACCCCTGCTCCATAAGTCATACGTTTTAAGCTGTAATCTCTAAAAACGGCGCTAAAAGCGCCGTTTTTTTTGCGTGGCATGAGTTTTTCTGCAAATAGGCAGGGTAATCGCATTAAAATTGCGGGTGAAGGCTTGTCCTGTTTTTCATGTTCCTAAAAGCACTTTGAGTAAGTAGTTTTCGTCCCAACCCGCTTTGAGACGCTTGATTTTAATACCAGTTTTAGAAGACACTGACAGTATCATGCGAGGAAATACCATTTTTCCTTGGCTTTGCCAAATTCGGCAACGGCAACCTGCTCATCTGAACCTGCAATAACAGCGCAAAGTGTCAAGATGTTTTTAATGCGATTGTCCTGCACCGTTCATCAAAAAATATTGCCATTTAAATCAGCAGATTATAAGATGTGAGCTTTTTTTATAGCAGCCGCAAATAGGGCTGCTTTTTTGTTTCTGCGTTGAGGATTTACCTCTATGATGAATAGCTTAATGCCAAATTATAAGCGTCTACCTGTGACTTTTACCCACGGTGAGGGCGCTTACCTATGGGATACCGAGCAACGGCGCTATCTGGATGCGCTGGCGGGTATTGCGGTCTGTGGTCTGGGTCACGCACATCCGGCGCTGACGGCTGCCTTGTGCGAGCAGGTGGGGCGCTTGCTGCATACTTCCAACATTTACGGCATTGCCAATCAACAGGCGTTGGCAGATAAATTAGTTGCTCTGTCGGGTATGGAAACCGTGTTTTTTGCTAACTCAGGGGCAGAAGCAAACGAGGCGGCAATTAAACTGGCGCGACTCTATGCGCATCAGCAAGATATTAAAAACCCTAAAATTATTGTCACAGAAGGCAGCTTTCATGGGCGCACTTTGGCGACCTTAAGCGCCACTGGCAACCGCAAAATTCAAGCGGGTTTTGAGCCGCTGGTACAGGGCTTTGTGCGCGTGCCTTACAACGATATTGAAACCATTCAGCGTATTGCCAATAACGTAAAAGACGTGGTTGCCGTGCTGGTTGAGCCGATTCAAGGCGAGGGTGGCATCAATATTCCCGATAGCGATTATCTGCATCGCTTGCGCGGTTTGTGCGATGAATATAAGTGGTTGTTAATGCTAGATGAAATTCAGACCGGCATCGGACGTACTGGACGTTGGTTTGCTTTCCAACACCACAATATTCAGCCCGATGTTATGACCTTGGCAAAGGGATTGGGCAATGGTGTGCCCATTGGCGCTTGTTTGGCACGCGGTGCGGTAGCAGAGATTTTCCAGCCTGGCATGCATGGCTCAACCTTTGGCGGCAATCCGCTGGCGTGTAGCGCGGCGTTGGCAGTGCTAAACACGGTAGAGACTGACGATCTAATTGCACAAGCCCAGCGCCTGGGTAAAAAAATGCGTGAGGATTTTCAGGCGCAATTAGCGGGCATTAAAGGCGTGGTGGACATTCGCGGCAAGGGTTTAATGCTCGGCATTGAATTAGATCGCCCTTGTGCGGAACTGGTTAGCCAGGCTTTAGCTCAAGGTTTGTTGATTAATGTCACCGCCGAGCGCGTGATTCGTTTATTGCCGCCATTAATTATCACAGATAAACAAGCAGAAGACATTGTGCAGAGTGTGAGTAAATTAGTGTGCAATTTTCTGGCTTAAAAGAACCAAACCACTGATGCTTTATGTTCAGCGGTTTATCAGTTTTATTGGTAAAGCGGTAGTGACAAATCGGTAGTCAGTATAGTGCAAGATCGCTATTCTCTTAAAAGAACTATTGGTCTTGCGTGATGCTGATATTTTTGCTATACAAATATGAGTGACACTAGCAAATAAGCAGAGCGATGTTTTAAGTGGTAAAACTCAGCAGATAACACTCACAATCGCCCGTTATTCGCTGCGTTTTGTTATTTCTGTGTTTCTGTTGATACCAGTGTTGCACTATGAGAAACCTCCGAAAATCAGCTATTCTTGTCGCCAGTGACTTGAGCATTACATAACTGGCTTAAAGGTAGTTTTATTGAAGTGTGCTTTCGGATACAACTATTTTTGGTAAACCAAAGGTAAGCAGTATGGCGACTCGTCATTTTTTAAGCCTGCTCGATTTAACGCCAGCAGAACTAGCCCAAGTGTTGCAGCGTGGCATTGAACTCAAAGCCTGGCAAAAGCAGGGTAAAGCGCATGAATTCTTAAAGAACAAAGTGCTGGGGATGATTTTTGAGAAATCTTCTACTCGCACACGCATTTCTTTTGAAAGTGCGATGGCACACTGTGGTGGCAGTTCTATTTTTCTCTCGCCGCGTGATTCTCAACTGGGGCGTGGTGAGCCTGTGCCGGATATGGCAAAAGTCATGAGCCGTATGGTGGATTGTGTGATGATTCGCACTTTTCATCAAAGCACCATAGAAGTTTTTGCTGAGCATTCCAATGTGCCGGTCATTAATGCTCTGACAGATAAATTTCATCCTTGTCAATTGATTGCAGATATGCAAACTTTTTATGAACATCGCGGGAGCATTCAAGGCAAAACAGTGGCTTGGGTGGGCGATGGTTTTAATATGTGTAACTCTTATATCAATGCCGCCCGTCAATATGATTTTCAATTAAAAATCGCTGCGCCTAAAGCGCATTATCCCGATGCCCAAGTCTTAAAAGCTGCAGGTTCTCATGTAGAGATCAACGATGATCCTGCCTGGGCAGCACAGGGCGCTGATTTGGTTGTGACTGATGTGTGGGCAAGCATGGGACATGAAGAAGAACAGGCAAAGCGCAACGAGTTGTTTGCACCCTACCAGGTGAATGCTGAATTAATGGCGCTGGCAAAACCTGATGCTTTATTTATGCACTGCCTGCCTGCACATCGTGGAGAAGAAGTCACTGCTGAAGTGATTGATGGTACGCAAAGCGTAGTGTGGGATGAAGCAGAAAATCGTCTACATGCGCAAAAGGCATTGTTAGAATTCTTGTTGTTACCTCAATCTTAAAAGCATCATTATGAAAATCCTAGTCAGTAACGACGACGGCTACCAAGCGCCTGGCATTATTTGTTTAGCCACCATGCTTGCTGGGCTGGAATTTGTTGAGCAGGTGACCGTAGTAGCGCCAGATCGTGATCGTAGTGGCGCCAGCCATTCCCTGACTCTGGAAATGCCCTTACGCGCCAAGCAGCGCGATAATGGTTTTATCAGCATCAGCGGTACGCCCACCGATGCGGTGCATCTTGCGATCACCGGGTTAATGACGGAAGCGCCCGATATGGTGGTTTCCGGTATTAATGCCGGCGCCAATTTGGGGGATGACGTGCTCTATTCGGGTACGGTGGCGGCGGCAATGGAAGGGCGCTTTTTAGGGCTGCCCGCAATTGCTGTGTCCTTGGCATCGCTGACCAGCGGCGTTGCGCCTTCGCACTATCCGGCTGCTGCCGAAGTGGTGAAAAATCTCCTGTTGCGTTTGCGCGGACATCCGCTCCCCAAGGACACCATCCTCAACGTCAATGTGCCCGATGTGCCTTATGCGCAATTACGCGGCGTTGTTGCCACGCGCTTGGGACACAGGCATAAAGCCGAACCTGTCATTGAACAGCGCGATCCGCGTGGCGAAAAAATCTATTGGGTAGGTCCGCCAGGTGCGGCTGAAGATGCAGGTTTAGGCACAGATTTTTACGCTATTAGTCGCCAGCAGGTATCTGTCACGCCCCTGCACATAGATTTAACCCGTCACAGCTTGTTAGAAGAATTAACCAGTTGGTTGAATTAAGCAACTGCACTGCTGCTGACTATATTTTCTAAAGGATGTCCTTTAATGTCCAACTCTACTTTTGTTGCGGTTTTAATGGGTTCAGATTCCGATCTCCCTTTAATGCAAACTGCTTTAGCAGTGCTTAAGAAACTTGGCATTGATTACGAAGTCAAAATCACTTCTGCACACCGTACTCCCGCTGCCACTCATGCCTATGTCAAAGACGCTGACCAACGCGGCTGCGCGGTTTTCATTGCAGCAGCTGGTTTAGCCGCGCATTTAGCCGGCACAGTTGCGGGTTTAACCCTAAAACCCGTCATCGGCGTGCCCATTGACGCAGGTCCCTTGCAGGGGATGGACGCACTCCTGTCCACCGTGCAAATGCCGGGCGGTATTCCCGTCGCCTGCGTAGCCATTGGTAAAACCGGCGCCAAAAACGCTGCTTATCTCGCCGCACAAATTCTCGCCTTAAACAACGTCGAACTCGCTGCTCGCTTGCAGCAAGAACGCAGCGACAACAGCGCCGAAGTGCTAGCAAAAGACGCACAATTACAGGCAACCCTGCAAACGGCATGAGCCACTGGCATCTACGCCGTGCCGCCCGCTGGCTAAAAGCCGGCGGCGTCATTGCTTACCCTACCGAAGCTGTGTACGGCATCGGTTGCGATCCGCACAACCTCAGCGCCGTGACACGCTTGCTTCACATCAAACAACGCGACTGGCGCAAAGGGTTGATTCTAGTCGCCGCTGACTTCGCCCAGCTTGAACCTTTCCTCTTGCCCCTTTGCACCGACCTCCAAGCGCGCGTATTTTCCGCCTGGCCTGGTCCCGTCACCTGGTTATTGCCCGCCCGCCCACAGCTTTCCCCCTTGCTGCGTGGCACACATAACACCCTTGCCGTGCGTGTCAGTGCGCATCCCTTGGTAAAAGACCTGTGTCAGACATGGCAAGGTGCGCTGGTATCTACCAGTGCCAATTTGAGCCGCCAAACCCCGGCTAAAACCCGGCGCCAAGTGCAACAACGCTTAGGACAAACGCTTGATTGGATTGTGCCAGGCGCAGTGGGAGGGCACAGCAAACCCAGCGAAATCCGCGAAGCCCTGAGCAATCGCACCGTGCGAGCTGGCTGATTCTGGTCATGTGCCAGTTTCTACCCGTTTTTATGCGTCTTTCACGGCAATATAAATCAGCCTAAAAATGCTGTGAGTTAATCAGAAGTCTTTTAGGGGACGGGGGGAGGCGAGGGCGTAACCTTGTGCGTAATCAATGCGCAGCGCCCGTAAACTGTCCATGATGCGCTGATCTTCGGTTTCTACGGATGCGGCGATGGTGCGGATATTGAGCACATGGCTGATGTTGTTGATGGCGTCTACGATGGCTTTGTCGAGGGGATTTTTGTGCATTCCGTTGATCAGCGTGCCTTGGATTTTGAGGAAATCTATGTCGAGGTCGCGTAGCACCATAAAGGAGGCTGAGCCGGTGCCGAAGTTGTCTAGGGCAAAGCGGCAGCCTTGGGTTTTGAGGGTGGCGAGTAAATGTTGTGTGCCGAGCACGTTGGTGGTGGCGCCGAGTTCGGTAAACTCGAAACAGAGCTTTTCGCCGGGAATTTGGTAGAGATCGAGTTGTTCTTGCACAAATTCGCTAAAACTGGCATCGCCTAGGGTGCTGTCAGCGAGGTTGACAGAGACCAGATGGAGCGCCTGTAGGTGCTCAGGATGCTTGTGTAGCCAGCGGCAGAGGTGTTTGATAACCCAACAATCCAAGGTGGGCAGGAGGTTAAAACGATCCGCGGCGGCGAAAAAGGCGCCAGGCAGTATGAGTTTGTTGGGGTTGTCACGATCCTTCATACGCAACAGTATTTCGTAGTGTTCGCCTGCGCCTTGTGGGGCGCACACGGGCATTATTGCTTGTTGAAACAGGAGGAAATGATTGTGTTCCAGGCTGTCTTGTAGACGTTCCAGCCATTGTTCGCTGTCAATGCGGTCGTATTCAGCTCCGCGGTAAAGCTGTACTTGGTTGCGCCCATTGTTCTTTGCTTGTGAACAGGCGGTGTCTGCCATGCTGAGCAATTTGCTCATGTTGGTGTGTTGGTTGTTGATCGGCACTATGCCGATACTGGCGCCTATGGTGAAAACATGGGTGTTCCAAGAAAAGCGTATGGCTTGAATGGCTTGGCAGATTTTTTCGGCGATACTAATGGCATCCTCTAGGGCGCAGTGTTCCAATAAAAAGCCGAATTCGTCGCCACCTAAGCGGGCAGCGGTGTCGCGTTGACGGACTTTTTGGCGCACGACTTTGCTGACTTGGCGCAGGAGTTCGTCGCCAGCAGCGTGGGTACAGGTATCGTTGACCACTTTAAAGCGGTCTAAATCCATGTATAGGAGCGCGTGTTCGGCGCTTTCATGCTTGGTGCTGTCGGTCAAAATCTGGAGGCGGTTTTCAAATTCGCGCCGGTTGATTAAACCAGTCATAGGGTCGTGGTGGGCTTGGTATTCTATTTCCCGCGCCATTTGGCGGCTGCGGGTGACATCGTAAAACACCAGCACCATGCCAATGGTGCGTCCGCTTCTATCGCGGATAGGGGCAGCTGAGTCTTCAATGGCAAATTTTTGCTTGCCGTCTTTGTGGATGAGCAGCATTTGTTTGGTGGCATCGGAAATTTTTTGCGCCTGATTGAGTTCTGTTGGATGCGGAATGTAGGCGGTTTTGAGAGAGTTTTCATCTACCACATTAAAGATTTCGGCGAGCTGGCGTCCGTTAGCTTGCTGGTTGCTCCAACCGGTTAAGAGGCTGGCAACCGGATTGAGGTACTCGACTCTTTGCCACGCATCGGTAGTGATAACGCCGTCGCCAATAGATTCTAGCGTGATTTGGGCTTTTTCTTTTTCATCAAACAGGGCTTCTTCGGCTTTTTTCGCTTTGAGCATGTAATCAATGCGATTGCGTAGCACGTCCCAGTTGATCGGCTTCATCACATAATCGGTAGCACCTGCTTGATAAGCGCGGTCTACCCAGTCACGGTCGCCAAAGCCCGTGACCATGACCAAAGGCACGGAGCGCCCTTCTGGCGAGTTTTTGATGCGGGCGCACGCAGAAATGCCGTCTAGCACGGGCATGTCAGCATCCATGAGAATTAAATCCGGCGGATTGGCAAAAAAGCGCTCAACCGCAAGTTGCCCGTTCTCTGCGGTTTCCACCTGATAGTCGTAGCCTGCTCCTTGTAAGGTGTTGATCATAATGGCTAACAGCACCGGAGAGTCTTCCGCAACCAAAATGCGACCAGCACAGTGGGGCATTGTGGCGGAGGATTCAGGTGCTTGATTTGCGGTCATACTCATGTAAGTTTAACTCGTGATTTAAGCTAACAACGACATTCTGTAACTCTATTTGAATGCGCTCGATCAGGTGTGAAGTTGCCTCTATGTTACCCGAACGCGCTAACATTTCCACTGCCTTGCACAAGCCTGCCAGTTCCAAGGCGCCAATCTGCGCGGCTTCGCCTTTAAATTGGTGGGCTTTGCTACGCAGGGCTTCCTGATCTTGGTGAGCGCGGGCAGTGCGTAAATCGTTCAATTGATGTGGCGCATAATCTAAAAATTGATAAATAATTTTAGCAAAATTATCCCCCAACACTTGCCGTAAGGCATTCAAGGTTTTGTAATCAATCGCATTATTTTGTATGACAGCAGCCAAAGGAGCTGATAGCGGTGTAGCCGCTGGCAGTGCCCTCGCTGGAGCAACTGTGCCCTGGGAAACGCGCCGTTCCCAACTGTCTAGCACCTCTTTTAGCACGGGTAAATTGATGGGTTTGCTTAAATGCTCATCCATGCCGACCACGCGACTGCGCTCACGGTGTTCCGCCAGCGCGTGTGCGGTCAAGGCAATGATGGGAATGTGTCCGCCTTGCACCTGCTCACGTTTGCGGATTTCTGCGGCTGCATCATAGCCGTCTAATTCTGGCATTTCGCAATCCATCAAAATCAATTGATAATCGCCGTTTTGCCAAGCCTCCAGCACTTTCAAGCCATTGTCTACCAAATCATTTGGATAGCCCAAACGATACAGCATTTTTTGGATAACAGTTTGATTAATAGGGCTATCTTCTGCTACCAGAATGCGAAAATTTTTCCACTCTTCTGAAGACGACGCAGGCGCTGTTTCCATTAACATTAACGCAGAAACTGCTGGTGACGCACCTGGGCTGGTTGCCGATAAGTCACGTTTTAAGCGGGCAGAAAACCATAGCGAAGACTGCTGTTGCTCAGGTGCTAGACAGACTTCTCCGCCGAGTAGCGGGCTGAGTTTGGTTGCCGCCTGTGAACGCCAATATATGCGTCGCACAGTCTCTCTGGATGGCGGCGGCGCTGTCTGGCTTTCCTCATACACGGCAGGGCGTATGGAAAATTTTAAATAAACTTCGGGATGGGCATGTTCCAACACCAGCACATACAGTGAAAAAAACCTTGTTTGTTGATAAAAATCATGGGCTTGATGATATAAATTCCAGAGCATCTGGGACAAGATACGCTCGTCGCCTTGCACCGCCAACGCTGTTTCCGGGCTAATATGTACATCAAGCCGCCCGCAACCCTGCTGCTCGGTATGCGCCGAAGCAAAGCGATCTAATAACTGGCGCAAATTAAAGCGGCTGTTTTTAGACGGAAAAATCGGCTCAGGCTGTATAGACTGCAAATAAAACTGCGTAACTGCGGTCACATTCGCGGCTAAACCCGCTAAGATTGTCGGATGTCGGCTGGCAACCAGCGCATCTGCTTGCAATAACCGCACATCGTTGCATAAGGTGTTCAAAGATAGCGCCAGCTTGCTCAAGCGTATATCCTGCTCCAACAACAGCGCCATATAACCGATAGTCACCTTTGCAAATTTTAGCAGCTCCTGTTGATTCAAGAGCTTCTGGTCATGCAGTAAAAGCAACCCACCCAGTGCTTGAGCTGCTAAACTGCGCAGTGGAATAAAAATCAGGTTTTGTACTTGCCAGGTAAGCGTTTTCTCAAACAGCAACGGCGGAATAGCCGGCGAACTTAAGCTCTGACAGTGCGCACTCGCAGTCCAAACAGACCAGAAAAGTTCCGTTAATTCGATATCTGGCGTTTCAATCGCTTCCCCGTCATACCACGCCAAACGCACCAGCAAGCAGGTGCCGGTGGGTTTGCTATTAAGCTGCGTCAGCGCGGCATAACGAAACTGGGTTAATTGCGCTAATTCCAGCAGGCAGGTCTGCAAAGCTTGTTGAATATCGGGATTAATTGTATTCATGAGTCGCCATCGTTAAAAAATTTATCTTGCACAGGCACATTGGAGCAGACAAAAGCAGTTTATGGAAAGCATAATGAATAGACTTGTTGCGCCTATAAAACAAGAAAAATCAATGTCTTATAAAAAGTGCTTTGGCTTGATGACTATGAAAAATCAATGGCTTAGCTGAAATCTGAAAAATTTGGAGTCAGTTATATTCTCGAACTCCGCATTTTTACTGGATTTATGTCGCAACAAGTCTAATATATTTATGCAAAAAGCGATTGCTTTTTGCGTTAAAGTTAAAATGCCATGCAATTTCTATATTATTTGTGAGCATACAATACCCCCGAAGCTTGACTTAAATGCTATTGCGACAGCTTTGCAACACTTTTGCAGCAAGGCTTTTTTAAGAAAAAACAACTAATTAAATAAAACTCTTAAGCAACACTTGAGTTTTTTTTACATTTCTCCTACCCTTTAGTTTGGAGTAGTCGCATTCCCTGATGATTTCTTTGTCCAGCCTCCGTAAAGGCATATACATTCAATATTTTATGAAAAAGATCGCCCTGTTGACGCTATTCTTATTTTTAGGTTTTGTGTTACCTGTTTCTCTCCCCGATCCTGCAACGGCGGCGGATACGAACGACGTAAAAAAATTACTTAAAAACAAACGTTGCCCACGTTGTAACCTTTCTTCAGCCGTGTTGCGTGGTCAAAATTTATCTCGTGCCCAGTTAGACGGCGCGAATTTATCCTATGCTAAATTGCGTGGGGCGAATTTGCGTGGCGCTAACTTAAGCCGAGCTAACCTCTCCAATGCAGGTTTATCCAGCGCCAATTTGCGTAGTGCGAATTTGCGCAACGCCAATTTGCAACGTGCTGACTTAAGTGGCGCGAATATGCGCGGAGCAAATCTAGGTGGCGCGGATTTACGCGGCGCTAATTTGCGTGGCGCTAATTTGCGTGGCGCTAAAACACAGGGCGCAAAAGGCGTAACGGGTGTAAATACGAGCGAGGGAGGCGACGCCAGCGACGGCGAAAGCCGTAAGAGATCACCTCGGCGCACCAGACGCTAATACCAGGCAGGTTTACGCATGTCTATGCTTGCTTGTTGAGCAACCTTGTTAAGCCAAAAGATGAGCGCCTCGGCGTCTTGGCTTCACCCAATACGCTGTAAAATCTCTTTTACCAAGACCGGTCCCCGATAAATCAAACCGGTATAAAGCTGCACCAAATCCGCCCCCACCTCTAATTTTTCTTGCGCATCCGCTGCCGAGAAAATACCACCCGCCGCGATAATGGTTAATTTCCCTTGTGTCAGTTGGGCTAAATCCCGCACCACCTGAGTTGATTTCTGCCGCAAAGGTACACCGCTCAAACCGCCGTTTTCCGTGCTGTAAGCCAAATGCTCAACGCCCTGCCGACTGGCGGTGGTGTTAGTGGCAATCACGCCGTCCACTTTATACCGCAAAAATTGCTCACTCATCATTGCCAATTCCTCAGCAGACAGATCGGGTGCAATCTTAACCAACAAGGGCACATAGGAATGGTGTTCAGTATGCAGCTTATCCTGCGCTTCCTTCAGACTAGACAACATCTGCGCTAAGTAATCACCATGCTGTAATTGCCGTAAGCCAGGCGTGTTGGGCGAAGAAATGTTCACAGTCACATAATCCGCCGCCGGATAAACCTTGCGCAACGCCAGTAAATAATCCCGCGTTGCCTGATCCAGCGGTGTATCAAAATTTTTCCCGATATTAATTCCCAGCACCCCGCTAAAGCGGCGCTGCGCGACGCGCTCCAACAGGAAATCCACACCCTTGTTATTAAACCCCATGCGATTAATCAACGCCTGTGCTGCGGGTAAACGAAACATACGCGGTAGCGGGTTGCCAGGCTGCGGGCGCGGCGTCACAGTGCCCACCTCAATAAAACCCAAGCCCAAAGCGCCAAAGCCATCAATACATTCAGCATTTTTATCCAACCCCGCCGCCAACCCGACCGCATTAGGAAACTGCAACCCCATGAGCTGCCGAGGCTGGGTTTTCGGCAATGCGCCGTTTACCCAACTCACCAGCGGATGCAAAGCACGCAAACCGAGCAAAGTTGCTTGGTGCGCAGTTTCGGGCGACAGGCGAAATAACAGTGGACGCAATAACGGATACAAATCCATGACTCACCTCGGATCAAGCGCAAAGAAAAAGAGAAAACTCGCTAATGGCAGCAAAAAATTTATACTATTTAAGCGTTTGCACCGTATTTGGCAGATGGCGGCGCACCACAGCAGCAAAAGCTTCTAACGCCAGACGACGCGGAAAGCTACGACGAAACACCAAAGATACCTCGCGGTAAGCCTCTGAAATCGCCAACTGCCGCGCAATCACGCCCGTATCCGTCATCCAAGCCCCACGCACCGCCAACGCAGGCACCAGCGTGCAACCTAACCCAGCGCCCACTAACTGCAACAGGGTTTCCAAACTTTCAGTACGCAAATCTGGCAAATGAGCGGGCGGCGGACGCAATTCTTGGGCACACACAGCCCGCACTTGCGGCGTTAGACAATGCGCATCAGACAACAACAGCAAATCCACGTTACTCAGGTCTTCGCGGGTAATTTCATCTTTGGTATACAACGGATGTTTGCGCGGATGCACAAACCAAAAAGGCTCACGAAATAAAGGCAAAGTTTCTAAATCAGAATCACTCATAGGCGTTGCCAATAACAGCGTATCCAGTTCGTTATCATACAGACAACGCAATAGACTTTCCGTAACCGCCTCACGCAACACCAACTTAATTTGCGGATACTGGTGATACAGAGGCATAAGCACCAAAGGAATCAGATAAGGACTGAGCGTAGGAATCATACCAATACGCAATTCGCCGCTCAACGGATCCTGGTGGGCTTGCGCCAACACCTGAATACTGTTTGTCTCCGCCAACATTGCCTGAGCGTGCGGTAAAATCTGCTCACCAATGCGCGTCAACATGACCGAGCGGTGCGTACGCTCAAATAAAACCACCCCCAATTCCTCCTCAAGCTTTTTAATTTGCCCGCTCAAAGTCGGCTGACTGACATAACAAAGCTGCGCCGCCTTGCCAAAATGACGGGTTTTCGCCAGCGTCACAAAATAATTTAAGTCTCTTAAATTCATCGCCTTACCCACCGTTTTAGATCAACTGCAAATATCCAATCATAGGCATAACCTATCATTTTAATCCAAAAATCCCATTGGAATACTATGATTATTTTACCTACACTAGCGTCCAGCACTGAACCCAGTGCGTTTTGGTAAAAAGTGGTCAACAGCCTATTTTTAAGCGCGGAAAATCCATTTAAGCAATTGATAACAAATGTTTTTTAATTGCCTAAACCGAATTTCCAAAACCGAGTTAGTGTGTAATCTATTAACCCAAGGAGTCCATCATGGAACTGAAAGGCAGCAAAACTGAGCAAAGCCTAAAAGACGCATTCGCAGGCGAATCCCAAGCCAACCGCCGTTACCTCTACTTCGCAGCCAAAGCAGATGTGGAAGGCCACAACGACGTATCCGCCGTATTCCGCTCCACCGCTGAAGGCGAAACCGGTCACGCACACGGTCACCTGGAATACCTGGAAGCTTGCGGCGACCCCGCTACCGGCTTACCCATTGGCGCCACTGGTGACAATCTGAAAGCCGCCATTGCGGGTGAAACCCACGAATACACAGACATGTATCCTGGCATGGCAAAAACCGCCCGCGAAGAAGGTTTTGAAGAAATCGCAGATTGGTTTGAAACCCTGGCAAAAGCAGAACGCTCTCATGCCAACCGCTTCCAAAAAGCCCTAGATAATCTGGGCGCCTAAGGCAGCACACTCTGACAGGTTCATTCACCTGTCAGAGTTCAACATTCAACCCATGCACGAACAATTAAGCAAAAGGAATAAAGCCATGTACGAACAAAGCGTAAAGTTATTAAATCAAGCTGTTGGAGATGAATTGTTCGCCATTCATCAATATATGTACTTTCATTTTCAATGCGACGACTAAGGCTATGACTTACTCGCCAGTTTATTTAAGAGAACCGCCATTGAAGAAATGCTACATATTGAAAAAATTGCCGAACGCATTTTATTCCTAAAAGGCGATGTAGAACTCAAAGCCTCCAGAGAAGTCGAAAAACTGCATGATGTCAAAGCCATGCCGCAAGCTGCACAAACCTTAGAAGAACAAAGCATACGAGATTACAACAACTGGGCAATTCAATGCTCAGCTCATGCAGATTCAATGAGCAAAAAATTGTTTGAAGAATTGGTCATGGACGAAGAACGGCATTACGCGCAATACGACAATGAACTGGAAAATGTAGCTAAATACGGTAATGAATATCTAGCATTGCAATCTATTGAACGTAGCAAAACCTTATCTGCCACAGTTGCAGTAAAGAAACCCTAGTTTTACTTTAACACACCCAGAATACCTCTGGTCTCTCAAGCAGGAGAAACCTTATGTCCACAGTGCGCGAAGGCAATCTTGAAGCACCCACCCGTCATCCATTAGATTGGAAAAACCCTGAGTTTTACAATGAAGCCGCCTTATTCACCGAAATGGAACGAGTGTTTGACATTTGTCACGGCTGCCGCCGCTGTGTCAGCCTATGCAATTCATTTCCTACGCTATTTGATTTAGTAGATAGCTCAGATACTTTAGAAATGGATGGCGTGGCGAAAAAAGATTATTGGCAAGTCGTAGATCATTGTTATTTATGTGATCTTTGTTACATGACAAAATGCCCCTATGTACCACCACACGAATGGAATCTGGATTTCCCACACCTCATGCTGCGTGCAAAAGCGGTGAAATACAAAAAAGGCGAAGTTAAAACCCGTGATCGCATTCTCACCAGCACAGACGCAGTGGGTAATATTGCAGGGATTCCAGTGGTTTCTAGCATAGTCAATTTTGCTAATAACTGCATACCCACGCGCAAAGTGCTTGAACTGACTTTAGGGATACATCCCAATGCAAAATTGCCTAAATTTCATAGCAATACCTTGCGCAATCGTTTAAGCAAACATGATAGCCAAGCACACCCCCAACCTGCTGGTGATACTACAGGTAAACTGGCTTTGTTTGCGACCTGTTATATGAATCGCAACGAACCTGATATTGGTGAAGATTTCATTGCTGTGTGTGAACACAATGGTATTCCAGTGGTTTTAGCAGAAAAAGAACGCTGCTGCGGAATGCCTAAATTAGAATTGGGGCATTTAGATGCAGTAGAAGAAGCCAAAAACTTTAACCTTCCCGTGTTAGCCAAGCTGGTAGATGAAGGCTATGATTTAACCGCCTTAATTCCTTCTTGTGTGTTGATGTTTAAACAAGAATTGCCACTGATGTTTCCTGATGATCCTGATGTACAAAAGGTCAAAGAAGCGTTTTATGATCCTTTTGAATATCTGATGTTGCGACATAAAGAAGGCAAGTTAAATACCCAGTTCAAAAACTCTTTAGGAAAGGTGTCTTATCATGTTGCTTGTCATCAAAGAGTGCAAAACATCGGCTTAAAGACTAAAGATATTTTAAACCTAGTGCCAGATACTCAAGTGGATGTCATTGAACGCTGTTCTGGGCACGATGGTACTTATGCGGTGAAAAAAGAATTTCATGACATTTCCATGAAAATCGTTAAACCCGTTGTTGCCCGTATTCAGAAAAACGCTGCTGATCATTATGGCAGTGATTGTGCAATGGCGGGACACCATATTGAAAATGGCTTAAAAGATGGACACACCCCTGAGCACCCTATTTCTTTAATACGCAAAGCTTACGGTATCTAAATTCATTGCCTGTTGTAATACTTGGTGAGTCTTTTAGGAGAAATAGCATGAACAAATTAACTCGTAAAGAGTTGTACAGCTTGGAACGCTACGCAGAAGTACGCAATGAATTCCGTGCTAAAGTCATGGCGCATAAGAAGCATCGCCACCTTGCTTTAGGTGAACATGCGACTCTGTATTTTGAAGATCGTCTGACCATGCAGTACCAGATTCAAGAAATGCTGCGGGCAGAGAAGATTTTTGAGGCGGCTACTATTGAAGAGGAATTAGCCGCTTATAATCCATTGATTCCTGATGGAAAAAATTGGAAAGCCACGTTCATGATTGAATATGCTGATGTGGAAGAACGCCGGGTAGCACTGGCGCAGTTGAAAGGTATTGACGATAAAGTCTGGGTACAAATAGCCGGCTATGAAAAAGTCTATGGCATTGCCAATGAAGATTTGGAGCGCACTAATGCGGAAAAAACTTCTGCGGTACATTTCATGCGCTTTGAATTAGACGCTGCCATGATTCAAGCCTTAAAATCCACTGCGGCTTTAAGTATGGGCATTGATCATCCAGCTTACACTCAAATACAAAGTCCGGTAGCAGATGCTCTAAAAACGGCTTTGTTAGCAGATTTAGATTAGTCTATTTCTTTAATGCAACTGGGTTGCACAATCCGTCATTTCTAAGTGCATCACGCACTTCAATAGCGCCTATCGCATCAGTGGTAGGCGCATTTTCTTTTTTTCTCCCCTCCCAAAAAACCTGGCTGAGCCTTTTAATTAATACTGCTTGCTAGGACAGATTTCGTTTATACTCAGCACTCTTTTCACTTGTAACGAAGCGGAGCTATTGCCATGACTCAATTGTTTTTTGTGCTACTCATTGTGCTGATTATGTTTGCTTACATGACTTTTAAAGTGCTACGCGAGTATGAGCGTGGCGTGGTGTTTTTCTTGGGACGTTACCAGAAAGTTGCGGGACCTGGCTTGATTATTCTGCTGCCAGTGGTACAACAAATGGTGAGGGTTGGCTTGCGTACTGTGGTGATGGATGTGCCCAGCCAGGATGTGATGTCGCGTGATAATGTCTCGGTGCGCGTCAATGCGGTGGTGTATTTTCGTGTGGTTGAGCCGGAAAGATGCGTGATTCAAGTAGAAAACTACATTGAAGCCACCAGTCAATTGGCGCAAACCACGTTGCGTTCGGTGTTGGGACATCATGAGCTGGATGAAATGCTGTCCGAGCGCGACAAGCTCAATCAAGACATTCAGGCGATTTTGGATAAACAAACCGACGCTTGGGGTATCAAAGTCTCTAACGTCGAAATTAAGCATGTGGATTTGGATGAAAGCATGATTCGCGCTATTGCTAAACAAGCCGAAGCCGAACGCGAACGTCGTGCTAAAGTCATTCATGCCGAGGGCGAATTGCAGGCTTCGCAGAAATTGATGGAAGCCGCGCAAGTGTTGGCGCAACAGCCGCAAGCCATGCAGTTACGCTATATGCAGACCCTCAGCGACATTGCTAGTGAGAAAAGCCATACCATTATTTTCCCCTTGCCAATGGATTTATTAAACTCGGTGCACACTTGGCTAAAACAGAAAACTGGTTAAAAAATAGGTTGTTATGATTGGATTATTGCAGCGAGTCAGCAGTGCCCGCGTTGAAGTTGACAGTGAGCTTATTGCGGAAATCAAGCAGGGCTTGCTGGTGTTGGTGGGCGTGGAAAAAAGCGATACCCAAGCGCAAGCAGAGCGTTTGTTGGAGCGTTTGTTGAACTATCGGGTTTTTGCCGATGCTCAGGACAAAATGAACCTTAGTTTGCGCGACATCCAGGGCGGCTTGCTGCTAGTGCCGCAATTTACGCTGCCGGCGGATACGCGCAAGGGGCTGCGTCCTAGTTTCACGCCCGCCGCCCCACCAGAACTGGGGCGGGCGCTGTTTGATTATCTGTTATACCAAGCGCAACAGCAGCACCCGTTGGTTGCCAGCGGGCGCTTTGGTGCGAATATGCAGGTACAGTTGGTCAATGAAGGACCTGTGACCTTTTGGCTACAAAGCTAGAGTTATCGCCGCGCTAAGTCCCCATCTCTATACTCTGTAACTAAATTTGCCAATTTTTTAACACAGTTTACCCAGTGCTTTACAAACTGTTACAATGGCGCTCAATTTACGCTGATTTTTTATTTTATTCAATGCAAATCAACGAGTTACAGATGATTTCTGTAAGCCCCGCTGTGTAATGTTTTGGTGCGGGCTTTGTGCCCGTATCCTACTTCTCTTTCTCTTTTTTAAGGAGTTGTTCCATGCAATTAAGAAAAGCCATTTTATTGGCATTAGCTTCTTCCGGCATGATGCTATCTGCTCACCAAGTCGCTGCCGCTACGCCAGCGCTGACCAGTGCTGATGCTACGGCGCAGGCAGCCACCACCAATTTTGTCACCATTATTATTGATGACATGGGATTTTCTGATTTAGGCGCATTTGGCGGCGAAGCGCCAACCCCGCATATGAACGCTCTGGCTGATGCTGGGGTGGTGTTGAATAACTTCTATGCCTCTTCCACCTCTTCTCCGTCGCGTGCCATGCTTTTTACTGGCAAGGATAACCACACTGCTGGCATGGGCAACATGGCAGGCACTATGCGCGAAGAACAAGCGGGCAAACCCGGTTATGAAGGCGTGATGACGCTGAATGAAGTCACTTTCCCGCAATTGTTGAAAGAGAAAGCGGGTTATCACACCATGATGGTTGGCAAATGGCACATGGGTGAAGAACTTGAATATTATCCAACCGCACGCGGTTTTACTGAAACCCGTTCATTGTTGTTACCTGGTGGCGACGTGCATTTCATTTCTGACGCACAGGGACAGATTCTAACCAGCCAATGGGTACGCCAGCTTAATGCGGATGGTACGCCAGCCGTAGACGCAAACGGTGCGCCTGTGTGGGTGCAGGCAGCGCATCTGTATGTGGAAAATGATCAGAAAATCACTACCTTCCCCCCTAATCAATACGCCGCAGATTACTTTACTGAGCAAGCCATTGATATGCTCAAGAAAAAACCTGCCAATACGCCTTTCTATTTGAACATGTCGTATCTGTCTACGCACACCCCATTACAAGCCCCGCCGGAAGTGACGGCAAAATATGTAGAAACCTATACAAAAGGCTGGGATGTATTGCGTACCGAACGTTTTGAACGTCTGAAAGCCAAAGGCATTTTGCCCGCCAACGCTACATTGCCCCCACGTCCTGCCGATGTGCCTGCTTGGAATACCTTGCCTGCTGAAACCCAATTATTGGAAGCAACCCGCATGGCGGTCTATGCTGCGATGATAGAAATTCTTGACGCCAATGTGGGCAAATTGGTTGACCACTTAAAAGCCACTGGCGAATACGATAACACCGTATTCCTGGTTTACTCAGACAATGGTGCTGAAGTCGAAGCGCCGATTTTCAGTCTTATTGGACCCCGCACCAAAGCGATTTTGCAAAAATTCCCCTACAGCTTGCAGAATTTCGTCACCAACCCGACAGACCCGAAATTTGATGCCGCTAAATTCCAAGAACTCTTGACTCATATGGGAGGACCAGAGTCCTATATTGATCCGGGTAAAGGCTGGGCTACCCTGATGAATACCCCCTTCCATGAATACAAGGCAACCAGCTTTGAAGGCGGCGTTCACACTTCGGCTTTCATCACCTATCCTAAGCAAACCAAAATGGCGGGTGTCAAATACGATTGCTTGACTTCAGTCATGGACTTTGCGCCCACTGCATTGGAAATGGCGGGCATTCTGGACAAGTATCCAACCACCTGGAACAACCCGCACGATACCCCAGATAAAGGCGAGCAACCCTTACCCGCAATGGAAGGTGTGTCTATGGCGAACTTACTGAGCAAGGGGCATTACTACTGCAATCCTGATCGCTATTTAGGCTTTGAAATGGATGGTGTGAAAGGGCTGCGTAAAGGCAACTGGAAATTATCCCAGAAAGGCGCTGATGAAAACTGGTATATGTACAACTTAGCCAATGACCCATCAGAAACTAAAGACCTCTCAGCCGATCCTAAATATGCGGCGAAATTCAAAGAGTTGTTAGACCTTTATTTCAACGACTATGCAAAACGCAATGGCGTTGTTCCAGTCAGCAACAAACGTCTGTCATTGTTAGGCGCAATCAATGCGGCTGATGGTTCACCCAGCGAAGCAGTAATCACTGCTGGCGACGCCGTCAACCGCGATTTCGTTACCTATGCCGCACAGGCGACTGGCAACACCAGTGCCACGCATGACATAGGTGCGCAAATTCGCCCCGCACCAAGCGATGTTGGCAAACCAGGACGTATCTATGTCTTTGGTAGCTATGATACGAGCACGTCTGAAGGCGGCGCAAATGTGATGAATTTCACCCTTACACCGCAGGGGCTGGAATTAGTAGACGCCTTTACGCCCGAAATGCCTGCTTACAAACGCGCAGGTGCAGAAGGTTTGCCAGCGTTGCTCTTCGTGCCTATTTTTGAAGGTGTGCTTAATGTGCCTGGTACTATTACTTTGAACTTCGCCTATGCAACAGATGAAGGTTCTCTAGTGATGAGTAAGAAACCCCTTACGGTACAAATCACAGCGCCAGCGGCTCCGCCGGTGGGCACTCCCTAAAATGACAGTAGATTAAGATGCCATTTGGTATCTTAATCTATCGAGTGCTAGTGCTTTCCACAAAAAAACCGCAAAGTCACTGACTTTGCGGTTTTTTCTTTCAATTCTGCTGATAACTTAAACCAGTTTACGCCCTAAACAGGCTTGTTGTTGATCTTTATCATCTACCGCATCGTCTGCTATTTGTACCAGTGATTCATCCATAAACAAGGGTAAAGAAACAGTGAATTGACATCCTTGTCCAAAATCACTTTCTACTGCAATGTTACCGCCCATCAGTTGACAAAAACGCAGGCTAATCACCAAACCTAAACCTGTGCCACCGTATTTGCGCGTGCTGGAATCATCTACTTGAACAAAGGCTTGAAAGAGTTTGGCTTGCTGTTCTTGACTGATACCAATACCGGTGTCTTTTACCAAGCAAATCATCCAGGGTTTGTTATTGTAGAGGTCTTGGCGAATTGTCAAGCTAACAGTACCTGCTTCGGTAAACTTAGCCGCGTTGCTCAATAGATTAAACAAAATTTGCCGCACTCGAATCGGGTCTGCATACATATCACCAATGCGTTCATCATAAAACAATTCAAATTTATTTCTTTTCTGTTCCATTAATAGCTGCATGGTATCAATGACTTCTTGCAACAGCGTGCGCAAGCTAAACATTTCTGGAATAACCTGCATTTTACCTGCTTCGATTTTAGAAATATCCAGCACATCGCTGATCAAGTCCAGTAAATGTTTACCCGCCGATTGAATTTTAGTTAAATCTCCCAGTTGTTCTCGATAACCTAAATCTTCAGCGTCTTCAATCAACATTTCGCTGTAGCCAATAATAGCATTTAATGGGGTGCGCAATTCATGTGACATATTGGCAAGAAAGCGGGATTTAGCTTTGCTGGCTTCTAAAGCAGAATCTCGTGCATACATTAAATCTTCAGTACGTTCTAAGACTCTTGCTTCCAAGTGTTCATTGGTCGCTTCTAAAGCGGCAACGGTTTGGGTGAGTGCCTCTTGCTGCGTGCGTATGCGAGCAATGACAAAGAAAATGATGACAAAGCAGAGGATGACGGCAATGACATCTAACCAAAAAATCTGTGTGCGGGTGGCTAAATAATTTTCGGTGGCTTGTTGTGCCGCTTTAAGGTTGACCGCTTCGGCGACTTGAATTAATTGTGCTAATTCTTCATCAATGCGCATGTTTGCTGCACGCGCTACAAAAATTTCTTGGCTTATTTGTTCGTATTGTTCAGAGCGAATGAGTTCAATCATGGCATCCATGACTTCTTGTCCTCGCTGCAAGACGGGTTTTTGTGTATCTAGGATTTGTTGTTCTTGCGGTGTGAGTCCAACGGCAGTTAAAGCTTCACGCGCTGCAAGAAACTCACTGCCATTGCGCGTATATTTTTCCCATTCGTCTTCAATCTCGAAAGAATCGCGCAAATTGGTCATAGTAAATACATTGACCATGCGATCTCGGATCACATGCCGCATTTTGTGTATTAATTCGGATTTGACATTTTGTTGTTCAACCAAGCGTTTTAAGCTGGTGTTCTGGTTGCTGAGACTGGTCAAGCTCATGGTTGTTGCAGTGAGTAGAATAAACACCACTGCAATGAATCCTGTGAAAACCATAATCACTTGGCGGGCAACGGATTTGTCATGTTCTTTCATAGAAGTGTCAAATGGTGGTTAGAACTAGGACTGCTTTGAATAGTATGTTTTTTATTGTTGGGCGCTACTGATCTTAAAGGATAAACTCCAGGCAGGGGATAGAGTTTTTCACTACCCCGCCTGAAGTGGTTGAAAAGAATGCAAAAGAAGTGACTACTTTAAACCAGAAGCCAGTTGACTATTCTGGCAATTATTTTGCCGGCTGGAGTGCTTTTTCCAAACGATGCGCCATTTCTTCCTGCATTTTTTTCTGCATTTCTGGACTCAGTAGCGGTGCAGCCATGCCTTCTTTACCTTCCTGAGCGCCTTTTTGTCCTTGCTGTATCATGCTTTGCATGGCTCGTTGCATCATTTGCTGTGGGGTCAAGGTTTCATACTCGGCGGGCACGGTAAAGCTTTCTGCTGTAGTGGGCACGTCAGCTTGAATACTAATGACTTCTTGACGTAATTGACCAGTCGCCTCTTCGCTACGCATGAGCATCCCTACTTTCAAAACTTCACCAGCCATTTGTTCGGCGGCTTTGGCGCAAGGGTCTTGTTGAAAAAACGGCATATTTGCCATTGCTTGGCGACGATCTTCAGCAATTTTGTGCATGGATTGCATAAATTCGGTGATGTGCGCGACTTTCATGGCATCTGCTGAAATAAATTCATTTGAACAGACGTTGCCGTCAGCTTTCACTTGATACTGTTCGGTCGCGTAACCGGCAATTTGAGGACCTGCCCCCACTTTAGTCAGTTCGGCTTGCACTTGTTTAGGCGCGGGCTGCTGTGCATTGGGCATAGCGGGCATTTTCGGCATGGCTGAAATGTCTACTGCCTGTTTTTTCGTGCTATTGACCATCAGTATTTTGTGGTGGGTAAAATCCATCAACATATATTGTCCTGGCTGACCAGCATCCATCCGCGCATGGGTTGCATCCAGCAGAATTTTGCTGGTTTGCGGTTGCGCGGCATTCGCTTGCTTAGGCGCTAAAGCCGAACCTTTTTGTTCAATGACTGTTGCAGCCCAAGCCTGCGAGCAAAGCAACGCTGCACTCAGCGCAATGGCAACCGGGGTGGGGGATAATAAAGCCATGATGTTTCTCCAAAAATTAAGGGGTTAGATAAAACAGCGCAGAATGCGTTCAGGCTGAATAAGGACTGTCGAAAATGCTGCGCTATAAAGGCAAGGTGCTTGTTTTGTAAGCGATTAATATTTGATCTTCAGGCTGTTGAGCGCATTGCTACGGTGCTGCTTAGAGTAGCACGCCTGCTGAGGTAACAAGCAATTTTTCTATACTGCGTCCCGCTTGAAACTGCTCTCAGGGATATTGATTAAGTTATTAAAAATCATGTGCTTGAATAAAATTTGATGCAGCAAAAAATGCAGTTTCTGGCGGGTATAAGTATTAGGAGGCTGTGCAGAAGTGTGCGTTTAGGCAAACGCGATGCCTGCGGTATGCAATAGTTGCGCTGTTTCATAGAGCGGCAAGCCCATGACGCCCGAATAGCTGCCCTGCAAATGGGAGATAAAAGCCGCAGCCCGCCCTTGAATCGCGTAAGCACCGGCTTTGCCAAAGGGTTCGCCGCTGGCAATGTAGTGCTCAATCTGCTGTGAGGGAAGGTGGGCAAAACCCACTGTACTGATGTTTAAGGCTTGCAGGTGTTGCACTTGCCCTTGCGCGTCGCCACACAGCAGCGCCACCGCTGTCAATACTTGATGGGTTTGCCCTGATAGCTGACTCAGCATATGCCGTGCTTGCTGCGCATCCGCCGGTTTGCCGAAAATCTGCTCATGCAGCACCACGGCGGTATCTGCGCCCAACACCGGTTGGCTTGGCGGTATCCCCAGTTCTTGCACCAGGGCTTGATACACAGCTTCGGCTTTGGCAAGTGCCAGACGCTGCACATAGGCTGCTGGCGTTTCTTTCGCCAAGGGCGTTTCGTCAATATCCGCTGAGCGCACTGCGGCGCACAAGTGCAGTTGTTCCACAAGCTGAAGGCGACGCGGCGAGGCAGAAGCGAGGTACAAATCCATGCTTATTCCGGCTGATTGCGCATGAAATCAGCGGTTTTGAACAGCGCATTGCGCAAAGTTTCGCGCAATTCTGCTTCTACGCCCACCTCTTCCATGGCTTGCGTCATGCAATCCATCCAGGCATCGCGCTCGGCAACGCCGATAGGAAAGGGCATATGCCGCATCCGCAACTGGGGATGACCGTATTTTTCCACATAAAGCTGAGGTCCGCCCAGCCAGCCGCTTAAAAAATCAAACAGCTTTTCGCGGATGACTGCCAAATCGCCATCGTGCATGGCGCGAATGCCCTGCGCTTGCGGCAAGCGGTCCATCAGTTCGTAAAAACGCTGCACCAGCGCCTGTAGTGGCTGTGCGCCGCCCAGACGCTCATAATGAGAAAGCACTTTAAAAGTCATAAGGTTAGCTCGGTTTGTAAAGTTAAGGCTGTTCACGCGGAATCTGCATGGTCACACAATGCAGGCTGCCAAATTGATGAATCAAAGGCAAACAATCAACGCCGATAATCGCGTGCCCGGGAAAAGCTGTTGCCAAAGTCTGCAATGCCAGCGCATCTGCCGCATCTCTATAAGTTGGCATCAGCACCGCACGGCGTTGCGTTGCACCTTGCACGGTATTGAGGATGAGAAAATTGGCATAGGTGGCAGGTAAGCGTTGCCCCTCTGCATTGAATTTAGGCGCTGGCAAGGGTAAAGCGAACAAGCGATAAGGCTCACCATTGGCTTGACGGAAACTTTTTAGTTCCGCTTCCATGGCTTGCAAAGGCGCAAAATGCTCATCTTTTTCATCATCACAAGCGACATAAGCAATGCTGTGCGTATCACAAAACCGCGCCAAGGTATCAATGTGGCTATCGGTATCGTCACCGCTTAAATTGCCCGCTTGTAACCAAAGAATGCGCTCGACACCTAAATGTTGCCGCAAGAAATGTTCAATCTGCGCTTGGTTCAAAGCACTGTTACGCTCTGGTGAAAGCAAACAGTTGCGCGTCGTCAGCAGCGTGCCTTGTCCGTCGCTTTCAATGCTGCCGCCTTCCAACACAAACGCCAACGTATGCAGCGGGCTGCTCGCAAAAGCGCCCGCTTGATGCAACTGGCGAGTAATGAAATTGTCCAAATTGGCGCTGTATTTATTGCCCCAGGCGTTGAACTGAAAATCCAATAACTGCCGCTGCCCATTGGCGTAAATGCAGAGAGGACCATGATCCCGCGCCCAAGTATCATTGCAAGGCGCAAGATAAAGCTGATATTGGCTGGCAGGAATATCAGCCTGCGCCAATTGTGTTGCCACCCGTTGGCGCACTTGTTCATCATGGCAAGCCACTAACAGCAACTCGTAAGCACAGATTGCACGCGCCAAATTGACATAAACCTGTTCTACTTCAGTGAGTTGCTCTGCCCAATCGGTATCAGCATGGGGCCAAGTCAGCATCACCGCAGCCTGCGGCGACCATTCAGCGGGAAGTTGGAGGTGCATAAGTGTTCTCTGTTAAAGGGGCGTTAGAGGTAGCCAAATAATTTTAAGTATTCAGCAAAGGCGCGGTTGAGTGCGCTTTTTTGCGCGTCGCTTAGCTCGGTCTGCCAGCGCCCGACAGAACTGCTCACGCTGCTGCTGGTGCGGTGTTCGCGCAACTTATCGGTATCCTGAGCAGTGGCGCTGTGTAGGAGTTGTTGGATTTTTTCTGCGCTCTGGTCTAAACCTAAATAGTCAAACAGGCGGCTAAGGGTGGCTTGCGGTTGCAAAATCAGGTCTTCGTAGCGCAACAAATAGGCTTTATCCGCACGTTGCTGCCAGGCTTGTGCGAGTTGCTTAACACGCTCTAAGGTGTTGTTAATAAAGGCTGCTTCGTCCTGTTCAGCTTCCAGACCAAATTCTTTTTGTCCATTGGCTTTTTCGGCAAACTTAAGAATTGAGCAGTACATATCTCGAAAATCCCTGACCAGCACAATTTCCTTGGTGCCAGGATAGAGTTCCCACAGTAAATCAAGCACATAGCCAGGTCCGAATTTTTCTGCAAAATAGCAGGGTTCGGCGCTCTGTTGCGCGGCTTCGCGCAGGTTTTTGCCCTGGTCTTGAGCAATATGCAGATAGGCTTGATCAATGCTGTTTTGGCAAAAAGCCGCGAGTTGTTCCTGGTAATCGCGCTTAAACCACTGTGCTAACGAGTTATTTTGATACATTTGCGCATTGAGCCAATCGCGGTTAGTGTTGTGTAGCGGATTCTCATGTTGCGGCAAAATATCATGTATTTTCAAAAGGCTATGCAGCCAATAAGAGGCAATCCGCGCTTCGTAAGGATACTCTGGATACACTGAGATACGCTGATGTTCTGCCAGTAAGCGCATGAGCCAAGTAGTGCCGGTGCGCCCGATAGAGTTGATGATCAGCGGTTGTAACTGGGCTGTTTGTGTCAGTTGCACCGGTTGGCGGCGAATGTGAATACGCGCCAAAGGCGGCAATACGCCATCTTGGGTTTGTGCCAAAATTAACACCTGAGCGGTCGGTGCGCTTAAACCCAACACATTGATAATGCCAGCAAAACCGCTTTGCTGGGCGTGAGCACAACGGGGAAAACGCTGTGCCACATCAGGACGCGAGACGCTCAATGAAAAGCTACCCAGCACGCGCCCGCTTATATCCATTGCCAACACGGAATGAATGGCTTGTTGTTTACCCACCACCCAGCCATGAATATTCAGACAGTAGCTCTCTGCAAATTGTCCGGGTGCTGAATCAATGGCATAGCCGAGTAAAGTGTGGCGATCTAAAGGCAGGTTTTGGACTTTGGTGATTTCAATCAGTTTCATTAGACTTGTTGCGGCATAAACCCAGTAAAAATGCGGAGTTTGAGAATATAACTGACTCTAAATTTTTCGGATTTCAGCTAACCCATTGATTTTTCGTAGTCATCAAGCTAAAGTGCTTTTTGTAAGGCATTGATTTTTCTTATTTTATAGGCGCAACAAGTCTATTTAAAGTTAGAGCAGTGCTTATAGCGGGGTTTTACTGGCACATAGTGCAAGACAAGGACCATTGGGATGTTCTGGTTGTTCAAATTGTGTTTGAATAAATTGAAAACCCAAATCAGTTAAACTAGCCAATAAACTGTCCCGACTTAACCAACGGCTAGTAGGCTGTGAGCCGCCACAAAAACCTGCCCAATTGAGCGCATCTTTATAGGATTGCTGACAAATTTCATAGGTTTTACCCTGGTATTCAACTGTTTGCGGTGCTTGAAACTTATGTTTGAGATTGGCATTGGCATTGATGATTTTTGCATCATAGTAATGCGTCCACAGAAACAGTTTTTCACAATGCTGTGCTAACAATTCAAGTAATTGAATGGGTTCTTCCATATGATAAAGCACACCACTGGCAACTACGAAATCAAATTGCTCGGTGCATTCTTTTAGAAAAGCCACAAAATCGCCCAGTTGATACTGTACTTTATCCAAAGCAAGAATTTCTTTAATACATAAGCATTTCAAAAAAGAACGGGTATTGGCTTCAATGGCGATTACTTGTTGAGCACCTAGGTTTTGCAGCATATAGGAATGCCCGCCTTCCAAGGGACCCAGTTCTAAGACCTTAAGACCTGTTACACCGCCTAAAGTTTGAATGCCCCAGTGCAAGCGAGGATCATCAAACAAACGCGCTTTTCCTGGTTCTGTGTGCCATTCTGTATTTGGCATAGCAGATGACCATTCATTAGCAAAGATATCCAGCACATTTTGCGCATTGGGGTGCTTGAGCACATATTGGGACAAGATTTCCATACAATCTCCTGGCAATGATTAAGTGTTTTATCGTTTCTCAAAAACCTGAAAAATTTCCCATATTTCAGGTGGTTGTGCAGAAAATATGAGCCGTGCTGAAAGCCCTAGCAAAGCTAAACTTTCCTGCATGAAGGCGCTGAAGCTCGGCGCATCCCAGACTTGAATGTGTTCGCGTCGTTGGCGTGCATGGCGCAAAGGTTTTGCCATCTCCACCGGCAGCAAATGAGGGTGTGCGTAGCACAAGAAATCTTCATAGGCGCTGTCGTTAGCCTGTGTGGTTCCTGCTGCGTAAGCCTGTTGAAGTGCGGCAAAGGCACTCAACGGGCGATAACGGTTGTAGTTATAACGCTTGTCAGGCACGGAAATGAGCAAGTGTCCGCCGGTTTTAAGGGCGGCAAACAACCGTTGTAGCGCCAAAATAGGGTTGACCAGTCGGGTGAGTTCATCATGACAAATAATGAAATCCAGTTCGCTATACGGCAAGTCTTGCTGATCCAGATTGCACATCTGTTGAATAGGTGTTAGGCAGCCAGCGGGCAATTCGGGAAAGACCTGTGCAGAATATTCAGCACTGCAGGCGTCTACATATTCCAGCGCACACTGCGCTGGCACGGCGGCGGGCTGGGTAAAGGGGCGAATCTGTATACCGCGTCCCTGCAATTTTTGGT
Organism: Thiomargarita sp.; assembly: GCA_020720115.1. GTDB lineage: Bacteria > Pseudomonadota > Gammaproteobacteria > Beggiatoales > Beggiatoaceae > BB31. The sequence continues at coordinate 46,530 of DYPD01000003.1, forward strand.
AAGCCAAGGCGTAAGGCGTTGTCGGCGCTGTCGTTTCTGCTGTTGCAACGACTGGTTCGGGCGTTTTTGCCTCGGCTTGGCTAAGGTCGCTAACCTCGTTAATGTGGGCAGTTGCTTCCGGTTGTGTCGCTACCGGAAGAGGCTGCACCCGCAAAGCGGGCGGGGCTAAGCTAATGGCATGACCGCGCCGGATAATCGCTTGTCCGGCAAGCGCCTGTGCGTAATTGGCAACACGCGGGGGCCAGGCATAGGCAAAATTTTCGGTATCTAGGCTGAGGTTGGGGCTATAAGCGGGATCGTTTTGCAGCTCTGCCTGCCAGCGCATTTTCATATAGGTGATTTCACCTTGAAAACGCTTGATTTTTTCCGGCGTGTCTTCTTGTCCTCGACTGAGGGATTCGTGGTGATACAGGTCGGCATAAGGCGTCCACAGAATGCGCAAGCCCAGTTCGCCAATGCGCAAGCAAAAATCCACATCATTGAAGGCAACCTTGAGGTGTTCGGTGTTCATGCCGTCTACTGCTACATAGGTGGCTTTACGCAACAGCAAGCAAGCGGCTGTGACCGCGGAAAGATTCTGCGTTACCAGGATGCGCCCCATGTAGCCATGATCGCCCAGCGGGAAATATTTGTGCGAATGCCCCGCCACGCCGCCCAATCCGACAATAATGCCGCCGTGCTGCAAGGTTTGGTTGGGATACCAAAGGCGTGCGCCCACCGCGCCTATTTCCGGGCGCAAGGCGTGCCCGACCATTTCTGTGAGCCAATCAGGACTAATGACTTCAATATCGTTGTTCAATAAACACAGCAGTTCGCCGTTGGCGTGCGCTACTGCCATGTTGTTAATCGCGGCAAAATTAAAGGGTTGTGGATATTTCAACAGCCGCGCCCAGCCTTTTTCCTGCAACTCATCAAAATACAGCAACGCCGCCGGATCGTCGCTGTTGTTATCCACAATGAGGATTTCGTAGTTGGCATAACGGGTTTTGCTGCGGATGCTGTTGATGCACAGGCGCATCAAAGCCAAACCGTTGTAAGTCGGGATAATGATGCTGACCAGCGGCGCTGGTTCGGGGATTTCATAAGTCACCCGATTAGCACCCAACAATTCAGGCGCATCGCTCACGCGGGCGCGGATTTGACAGCGTGCAAAGTGCTCAGCAATGGCTTTTTGTGCCGCTAACAGTGCATAAGGCTTTTGCGTTTCCCGTCCGGCAGTGCTGGTTTCTGTCACGCGCCAGTGATACAAAATGCGCGGAATGTGGCAGATGTGCTCTGGTTGCAGGCGCTCGGTCACGCGCAAGGCTAAATCATAATCCTGTGCGCCTTCAAAGCCTTCGCGCAGTCCGTTAAGTTCGCGCAACAGCGTCGCACGGTACACAGAAAAATGATTCAAGTAATTGTAGGATAAAAATAAATCAGGGTTCCAGGCGGGTTTGAAATGAGGTGCGTGGCGCTCGCCTTCAGTGGTAATTTTGTCTTCATCGGAATAAAAAAGGTGCGCATCCGGCGCGTCTAGCAATGCCCGATACACCCAAAAGAGCGCGGTTTCCGCCAACTCATCATCATGATCCAGAAAACCAATCCAGTCCCCTTCTGCCAATTCCAGCGCAGTGTTGGTTGCAGCGGAAATATGCCCATTTTGGGCACGAAAACAGACTTTAATACGCCCATCATTTTTCTCATAAGTCTCTAATAGCTTGCGTATTTTTGGCTCAGTCGAGGCGTCGTCGGCAATACAGAGTTGCCAGTTGGGATAAAGCTGTTTTTGCACCGAAGCAATCGCCGCCCGCAGATATTTTTCCGGCGTGTTGTAAGTCGGCATCAGGATAGAAATCAACGGCAGATTTTTTTGCCCCCTAAGCCAATGCACCAGATCACGCCGTTGGGCACTGCTCAAAGTGTCATATTGCTGCCCCCAAGCACTGTAGTCAGTGGGCGCATAGCCAGCAGTTTGTAAAGCCTGGGTGATGGTCACTGGCGCCGTGCTGCTGGTGTTGGCGCTCGCTTCCGATTGCCCGCGCAACTGCGCCAATTGTTGACGAATTTCTTGGATATGATCCTGCGCCGTCGGTGAGGGTTTGCGTAGCAACAGCGCCAAAACCAGGCGGGTAAAGAGGCTACCAGAGCGCCAAGTGAGCGAATTAAACACCGCGCTTATGTCAGTTTCCAGCGCGTGTAAATAATGCCATAACTGGTTTCTCTGCTGCTGAGTGCTGCCCAAAGCTTGAGATAACTCGTTGATTGACTGAGATAAATTTTGAATATGCCGCTCTTTATCTGCCAAAGCCTGCGGGTGGTTGTTTTGTTCTGCTTGTAGCGCATGTAACTCAGTGTCTTTCTCAGCCAGTTGTAGCAAAGCCGCCTGCAAATAGGCTTGTTGACGCTGGCGCTTTTGCTCGGTTGCTTGGGCTTTTTCGCTAAGGATATTGAATGCTTGTTGTTGTTCTGCCTGTTGCTCTATTGCTTGCTGGGTTTGCGTCTGAAGCTGTTGTTGCAAGTGGTGCTGCTGTTCTATTGCTTGCTGAGTTTGTGTCTGAAGCTGTTGTTGCAAGTTGTGTTGTTGCTGTTGTGTAGCCTGATAAGCCGTTTGCGAAGCTTGTAACCGGGTGGCGCTGTATAGCCGCTCTTGATGGTTTTGCAAAGCTTCGGCAGCACTGCCCGAAAGTTTGGAAAAGGTGGCTAATTGTTCCCATTGGCGCTTTTCTAAAGCTTCGACAAGCGCCTGTTGTTGCTGATTAAGATATTGATTTGCTTCAAGTTCTTGATGTTTTTCGCGGTATAGTTTGGTTTCTAAGTGAGCACGAATTTCTCGCTCGGATGGCTGCCTAAGTCCTTGAACTTCATAGGCTTGCAAGTCTTCATAGAGAGTTTTCACGGTTTCCAGCGGATGCGCCATTAATTCCGGGTAAGAAACCAAAATACGCGGCGCTTCTGGGGCAGCATCCTGGAGCGCCTGAAGGATATATTTTTCCCACAGCGCCACGCCCAGCGACAGCGGAAAATTCACCGCCGCACTGGGTAAATTTGCGGCATGTAACTGGTGTAGCGCCATACCCGTAAGGCTGGCTAAACGCACTTCGCGGGTATGTAGCGAACGGGCGATTTCCAGCGGATGGCGGTACACATAGAGATACACTGGCACTTCTAAATAGCGTTGCCACAGAGGTAAAAACAAGCAAAAACGCGGGTCTTTTGCCATCCAAGGACGGTGTGCGTCTAGATTGCTAAGAATATGTTGCAGGCGCGGTAAAAAGGCTTCCAGCTTTTCTTCCCGCATGGCATTGGCAGAAAAACCTGCCAAATTGTGCCAAGAAAACCCCAAAGCATTGAGCATTTCTTCATGCAAATCAGCCAGGTCCTGGCGCTCCCAGTGTCCTTTCAGATTGGCATGGGTGGTGGGTAACGCCATGTCTTCCGGCGCAAAGTAAGCCCCCATCATATTGAGCAAACGCGCCACCGCCGAGGTGCCAGAGCGGTGCATACCGAGCACGAGTAATTGCATAAAGCCTCTTCCTTATGTGTTTGTGTCTTGCTGCGCACAACCGAAGCGGTCAGGATTGAAACCCGGTTCAAAGCCCAACTGTGTTTGGATTGCGTCAATCAATGATAAATTTTCTCGGCTGGGCGCGATAAAACGACAGCCTGCGCAATAGAGATCGTCCTGTTCTTGGTAGACTCTAGTCCAGCGCACTTCAGCATCCAGAATCAACTGACGCGACGCAAAGAGCTTGTGTTCGGGTAACAGGATACAGAACAATTGCTGAATGTGTAAAGGCAGCGGCGCATAGGTAATCAGCATCATGCCCTGCCAAGAAAGGTCACCGAGATAACCCAGCACAGCGTCGCTATCAGGCAGCATGACATGTGGATAGCGGTGCAGGTAGTAACGTAGCGTTTGGCGCTGATCCTGATCCATAGCGGAAGTCCCGGGGTTTAAGAGCCAGCAAAGTCAGGCATTATACGCGCAAAGCAAAGCTTGGCGATATGCGCTACGCGAGCAGTGCGCTGCGTATTCCAATCCTGCTTGGCTCAATTGCGCCCATTGCGCCCTGCTGCTGCGCGCTGCTTGCTGCAACGCCTGCTGCAAGGCGGCGGGATTACCGTCACGGAAAGTCCAGCCGAGTCCATGCGTGCGAATGCGCTGCCCCAACAAACCGCTGTCCGCGCCTACGACCGGTTTACCTGCTGCCGCCGCCCGCGACAACACGCCGCTAGAGCCAAAATGCTGTAAATAAGGCAGCGCCACCAGATCGCAAGCGGCAAAACACAGCGCCTCTTCCGCTTCTGTCAGATAACGATCCAGCACCAACGCCCGCCCTTGGGCTTGCAACAAGTGTACATTCGGCGCAGCCGCAGGGTCAGCAAGCCGCCCAGCACAGAGCAAAAACCAAGGCGCATCAGGCTGTTCCAGCAACACCTGCGTCAACAAGCGTAAGCCCTTGCGCGGCGTCATCAAACCATAACAGAGCACAATGCGTGCATCGGGCGGCAGTTGCAAATGCTCGCGTGCCAGAGGCTGCGGCTGAGAAAAATCCCCGTGCCAGGGATCGGGCAAATGATAAAAAGTATTTTCCGCATAGCTTTGCACTTGCTGATGAAGATACTCATCCAGCAGCCACAAACGATTAATCCAACCCTGTTGCAACGCTTTGCGAAAGCCTGAAGCCTTCAAGCTAAAGGCTTGCTGCCAAGTCTGCTGACTGAGAAAACGCGGGCGAAAATAAATGCCGTTTAAGTGACCGCGCAAATTCGCCGGCGGACGCCAGCCCAGCGCCAAACGGCGCAAGCAGCGCGAAGCGATTTCGTCGCAATTAGTCAGAAACACATCATCTGCCTGCGTGCTGCGCAACAATTCTGAGAGCGTCAAGAGCGCATCCCGCTTCACCACAAAATGCCCCTGCTCATCCAGCGCCGACAGCAAATGCAAACGTGCTACATGCTCTGTCAACAACTCGCCCAAGGTCTCGTGCAGCAAAGCCTGTTGAGCACGGCGATAATCCACCGCCAGCGTCAAACGAAATCCGGCGCTCAAAAAATCTTCTGCAACATAACGCAACCAGGTCAAATGATGTCCCTGAGTGCGTGGTTCAAAAATCAATAAGTGCATGTTTTTAAATGTTTATTTTTTATGGTTTGGAGATTTATGCGGGGTATAAGAGGATACCGGGCGCTGCTTATACCAGAGTTTAAGATAACGATAATAAGTGCCTTCCGCCGCCGAAACCGCCTGCACAAAGCCCTGAGCACCATCCAGCAGTCCCAAACGCCACACATAAGCCCGCAAAAACGCCCACAACCCCTTACCCACCGCCAACCACAGCCCAGCACGCCGACCGCGCTCATGCAGCATCTCCGCACCCGCCGAAGAATACTGATTAACCTTATCCAACACCTGCTCCAAATGCAGAAAAGGATAATGCAGCAAAGGCTCAGTCAGCGTACCCACAGACCCCTGCGCCACCAGCAAACGCTCATGCACCAAATCCGCGCTAAAATGCGCAGCATCGCGGCGAAACAAGCGCGTCACATAATCAGGATACCAACCGCCATGCCGCAAAAAACGCCCGCAAAACCAGGACAAGCGTGGCATTTGCCAAGCTGTGTAAGCTGGATTTTGCATCGCTTGCTCAAGCGCCTCGCGCAACGCCAGCGAAACCTGCTCATCCGCATCCAGCGACAGCACCCAGTCGCCACTTGCCAGCGCCAAAGCGCGGTTTTTCTGTACGCCAAACCCCTGCCAATCCGCGCTCTGTACCCTCACCTGATGCGCCTGGCAAATTGCCAGCGTAGCATCCGTGCTCCCCGCATCCAACACAATGATTTCATCCGCCCAAGCCACCGAAGCCAAGCACTCTGCAAGCGTTTCTGCCGCATTTAAGGTGATGATAATAACAGAGCATTTCATGGGGTTAGCGAACGCCTGATGGGTATGGATTATCCAACATAAAATCAGCTTGTATCATAGTTTTACATCGTGCTTGATTTAAATAGCCATCTCGTTTGCTGCGGTATAACAAGGTAGCGTGAAAAAGAAACGGCAGCCTTGCCCGGGTTGGGATTCTACGCCGGCTTCGCCACCTAAACGTTCAACAATGTTTTGTACAATGCTTAAACCTAAGCCATGCCCGCTGGCGCGGTCTCGGTGTAAACGCGAAAAAGGAATGAAGAGCTTTTGTTGTTCTTCTGGCGTTAAACCTGTGCCATTGTCTTGCACCCAGAAACGTGTGTGAGTCGCCCCCTCTGGCGGAATATCTGCACCTAATTCAATGCGCGGCGGTGTGCCACCATATTTCGCCGCATTGCTGATGTAATTAACCCAGATTTCTTCCACCCAAGGCAGGTAGCCGTACACGCGAGGCCAGCGATTAGAAATGCACAATTGCACTTGAGTTTCTTTAAGCATGAGACGTAAGCGTTCTTGTATGCTGGGCATGAGGTATTCCATATAAATAACATCTAGGTTTAAGACCTGATGACGTGAAGTCCCGGCTAATAACAATAAGGCTTCAATAATACTGGAGGCTTTGAAAGCCGCATTGCGGGAGATTTCCATGCCTTCGCGCATATCGGGCGTGAAAGTTTCAGGTAGGGCACTGATTTCTAGCATGGTTAATCCACCGGCAATTTCGTGCATGGTGTTTTTCAAATCATGCGCAACTGTATGCGCAAAAGCATCGAGTTGTGCATTTTGCGCTTTTAACGCATTCTGTAAATTGGCAATGGTGAGGTGTGATTGTACTCGTGCCAGCACTTCTTCTTGTTGAAAAGGTTTGGTGATGTAATCTACCCCACCGACGGCGAAACCCTCTACTTTGTACTCGGTTTCGGTTAATGCTGACATGAAAATGACTGGAATGGCGCAGGTATGCTGGTGGGCTTTGAGTTTTTGACAGCATTCAATACCATTCATGCCGGGCATCATGATGTCTAATAGAATTAAGTTTGGGGGATTGCTGTGCGCAATTTCTAAAGCATCTTCGCCATTGGTTGCCACTAATAATTCATATTCATACTGCTCTAAAAATTGATAAAGAACACCGATATTTTCAGGTTGATCATCTACTAATAATAACTTTTCCTGCTCCATTCTGCACCCTCGCCAGCGGCATATTCAAATATTTTGGTTATGTATTTTAAGCAACCGCCAATAGTTATCTATCTAGGCGGTCGCTGCATACCAAGGTTTTACCACATAGGCACGAATTTTTGCATATTGCCCATTAACGGCGACATTGCTGAATTCATTTGTCCCATGTCGCGGCTCATTAACCCCATGCCGCGATCCATAGAACCTATGTGTCCACGCACAGCACCCATATTGGTATTCATTTCACTCATATCCTAGCTCATTAATTCAATGCGGTTTTTCATGGTGCGCATATCTTCTGACATGGTTTTCATATCGCCAGACATGGCTTGCATATAAGCATCCATGTGCGTCATGCTCAATTGCATGGTTTCCATACTGCCGCGCATCGCACGCATGTCTTTAGCCATTTCATCCATGTCAGTTTTGAAGGCTTGAATAACCACCCAAAAATTAGCACCGACGATAACCATTCCCAGTGCGGCAATTAGACTCATATAGAGCCATTAGAGCCATTTACGGTTTTTATGCGCTTCTACTCGTGACTGTGCTTGTAGAATGGCTTCGGTCTGGTCGTTGTCAAGATGCAGTTTTTCAAAGCCATTTTCAATAGCTTGAATCAGTAGTTGCATGGTTTCATTAGAAATAGAAGGGGTATCATTCATGGGCAGTCTTCCGGGTGATTTCACCAAATAGGTTGAGGAGTTTAATGTTGTGCATTGGGCAAAAAACTACGCCACCATTATCATGGCTTTCATTCTCACAGTCTAGTCGCGCATTTTCCAGCACTACAAAGAACAATACACCATCATGCGAAATACGAAAGATGTAGGTTTCTTCATAGAGTGAATAAAGTTTGAAAAATTCTGGAATCTGCATAAATTCAACAAAAAATTCTCGTTCGATAAGGTCTTTATCAGTCACGGCAATTCCGATTGAATTAACGAAATTGACCGTTTCTTCAACATTTTCTTCTGTCGTAGGAATGAATCTGCACTTCATTACTGGCAACCTATTTTGTTGGGGTACTGGGCAATGTCTGTTGGCGATTTTTGCGCTTAGCTTACGCAGGGGCGGGACATGCAAGCAACAGGGATGTGCATCATAACACAGCGTTTTTACGCTATTTAACGTCCCCAACCAGCCAAAAAAACACACTAAGATAAAGCACCGTCAATTGTCTGGCAGTTGGCAGCATATCGCTATAAAATGACAGAATTTATCTTAGCAGGATACTTCTTTACCGGGACTTTACGCAAAATGCAACGAAAAATCTTGGTTGTGCCTGGTCAGCGGGACTTGTGCGGTCGGCTGCAAGGAAGGTTTGCTAAATCCATTCAAAAAGCCGCCTAACATTTTGTTCTGGCGGCTTTTTTGTCACGACGCATCACCCCAAAGATTAATCCATGAGCCTCTATAGCCTTGAAAGTCTGTTTGCTGATGCGGTGTTGGATGCGCTGGATGTGCGCTTTGCGCAGTTTTTAGCCAACCTACAGCGTGCGCAAGCGCCAGACAAACCCGTAACGCCGGTGCTGTTGTTGAGCGCCGCTTTGGTGAGTTGCTGGACGCGACGCGGGCACATTTGCCTGGATTTGGTGGCGCTGGCAGAACAGCCGTTGCCGCTGGAGATACCGCCGCAGAATGGGCGCTGTCCGGCGTTGGCAGACTGGCAAGCGGCGCTGCATGACAGCCCCTTGGTGCAGCCGCCAGGCGCTTATGCGCCGCTGATTTTGGCGGATAATCAACGTCTGTATCTGCACCGTTACTGGGCTTATGAGCAGGCGTTGAGCCAGCACATTGTGGCGCGTTTGGCGCAAGGGGTGGAAGATTTAGACGAAACTGCCTTGCAAGACAGTGTGCAACGCCTGTTTCCCGCTACCGCAACGCAACCGGATTGGCAAAAAATCGCGGTACTGATCGCCGCACAACAGAAATTTTGTGTGATTTCCGGCGGTCCGGGTACGGGCAAAACCACGACTGTGGTGAAATTGTTAGCGGTGTTGTTGGAACAAGCACCCAAGCCGCTACGCATTGCCTTGCTGGCGCCGACAGGCAAAGCCGCCATGCGCTTGCAAGAAGCGCTTACTCGGCAGAAGCAAAGCCTGCCTTGTAGTGCCGCCATCAAGCAAAGTATTCCTGAAGAAACCGCCACTATTCACCGCTTTTTGGGCTATCAGCCGAATGCGCTGCATTTTCGTTTTAATGCCAGCAACCTAGCGCCGGTTGACTTGGTGGTGGTGGATGAGGCTTCAATGGTGGATTTGGCGCTGATGAGCAAATTGCTGCAAGCCCTGCCTGCACGCGCTCGGTTGATTTTGTTGGGTGATAAGGATCAGTTGTCTTCCGTGGAAGCGGGGGCGGTGTTGGGTGACCTGTGTGCGCACAGCGCAACGGGGGGTGACAACCGTTTTTCGCCCGCGTGTTGGCAACGCTTGGAGCGCTTGCTAGGGCAAACGCTGGGGCTGCCAGCAGGTGACGCCGCTGCACCGCCTATGCAAAACGCCGTTGTGGTGCTGCAACACAGCTACCGCTTTGGCAACGACAGCCCCATCGGGCAGTTGGCGCGGGCAATTAACGCGGGCAAGGCGGCGCACGCTTTGCGTTTGCTGCATACGCCAACGGTTGGGCAGCAGCGCATTCTGTGGTTTAATCACGCTGATCCTTATGACGCTGCCGTGATTGAACTGATCATCCAGGGCTTTACTGCTTATTTGCACGCCGCTGACGCGCAACAAGCCTTGGAACACTTTGATCAATTCCGTGTATTGTGCGCGCATCGCCAGGGTGAACTTGGCGTGGTTAAACTGAACCAATTGATTGAAAAGCTGTTAATTCATGCCGGCAAACTCCCAGCAGGCGGGCGTCGGGCGCGTTGGTATGTCGGACAACCGCTGATGATCACGCAAAATGACTATAATCTGCGTTTGTTTAACGGTGACATTGGCATTGTTTTGCCCGATCCACAGCAGTCGCAGCGTCGGCTGGCGTTTTTCCGTACCGCCGAGCAGCAGATTCGCAGCTTTTTGCCCACGCGATTGCCGCAGCACGAAACCGCTTACGCCATGACTATTCACAAAAGTCAGGGGTCAGAATTTGAGCAGGTGTTGCTGGTGTTGCCAGACAGCTTCTCGCCCGTTCTCAGCCGCGAATTGCTTTACACTGGACTCACTCGCGCCAAACAAAGCGTCGCTGTGCTGGCTGGTGCAGCCGTGCTGAGTGAGAGTATTCAACGCCGTGCTTTACGCAGTTCGGGTTTGCGTCAAAGCATTTGGCAAACACTTTGATTTAATTAAGGAAAAACTCATGTCTCAAGATACCCTTGAGTGGGAAACCTACGCCACAGAACTCCACACCCTAAACGATTTCGTGCGTTTAGGCGCCAGTTTGTTTAATGCCAATGACTTGTATTTTGGGCATGGTACGGACAATGCGATTGATGAGGCTATGCAGTTGGTGTTGCACGCGCTGCATTTAGACCGCGAACCCCCGGAAAACTTCTGGTCAGCCCGCTTGAGCACGCCGGAAAAGCAAGCAGTTATTAAACTCTTCCGTCAACGGGTCGAGCAACGCATCCCGGCGGCTTATTTGTGTGGCGAAGCTTGGTTTGCCGGTTTGCGTTTTCGCGTCAACGAGCATGTGCTCATCCCGCGTTCACCCTTGGCGGAGTTGATCAATGCGTATTTCCAACCTTGGGTAGAAATGGAACAAGTGGTTTCTGTGTTGGATTTATGCACAGGGTGCGGCTGCATTGCCATTGCTACTGCCTTGACTCTGCCGCATGTGTTGGTAGATGCCAGCGACATTTCGCCTTCTGCTTTGAGTGTGGCGCAGCACAATGTGGATGAGTATGAACTAGGGGACCAGGTGCGTTTGCTTCACAGCGATCTGTTTGAGAACTTACAAGGGCTGCGCTACGATTTGATTTTATGCAATCCGCCCTATGTGGATGCAGAAGAATTGGCGCAAATGCCCGCGGAATATCATCACGAACCCGTGCTGGGTTTAGCCGCAGGCAGCGATGGTTTAACTGTGGTCAAGCGCATTTTGCGCGACGCCGCCCAGCATTTGAATCCAGAAGGGGTGCTGATTGTCGAAGTGGGCGCCAGCCAGCCGGCGCTGCAAGAAACTTATCCCAACGTGCATTTTGTTTGGTTAGATTTTGAACATGGTGGCAATGGCGTATTCTTGATTACCGCCGAACAATTACAAGCACAGGCGGCTGAGTTTAACGCCGCCGCTGCGGATATTTTGCGTTGATTTTCTTCTGCCAACAAACAAGGATAAGCAGATGAACCTGAGCCTTGAGCACATTCGTTTAGTGCAAAACTCTTGGGACGGTGTCGAGCCTATGATTGATCGCATGGCTGAACTTTTTTATGCGCATTTGTTTGAGTTAAACCCGCATGTCAAAACCCTATTCAAAGCAGATATGCAGCAGCAAGGACGCCGCATCATGGACATGATTGGCTCTGTGGTGCGTCACCTGAATGCGGTAGATAAGATGCTGCCCAGTTTGCAGGAATCGGGCGCACGGCATGAAAACTATGGCGTGTTGCCAGAAGATTACGACACAGTAGCCGCTGCGTTTTTGTATGCACTACAGCAATGCTTAGGCGATACGCTCACCGCAGAAGTTAAAAACGCTTGGGTAGATGTGTTTAGTTGGATGACGCAAATCATGTTAGAAGTCACTGATCAAAGCCAATAGCGCAAAAGATATTGTTCAACAGATTTTTGTACTATCATCAAACCTTCGGTATTCGAGTATTGCTTTAACCTTGCGAGATCAAAAAACCATGTCAAAGCGCACCTTCTACAGTCTTTTCTCTTGCTTATGCGGGCTTTTAGCCTTCAGCCAAACTCTGTTGGCGGCAACGCCAGCAGAGGCTACGCAGCCTACCCAAATCATGTATCAAGCGCCCGATGCCAACGCGCCTTTGAGTCGTCGAGAAGCTGGGCTGGTAGATGATTCAGTGCTCGGCGGTGCGACTTCACGAGGCTTATCTCGCGGGCTAAGCCGAGGGCTGTCACGCGGTTTAAGTCGTGGGCTATCACGCGGCTTGTCTCGCGGTTTAAGTCGAGGGCTGTCACGCGGCTTGTCACGCGGACTCAGCCGAGGGCTGTCTCGCGGTTTAAGTCGCGGGCTCAGTCGAGGGGTTTCTCGTGGCGTCAGTCGTGGTGTTAGTCGTGGTACGCCAGGCGGTGCCGAAGAGGCACATGCACAACCCACCGAAGCACTAGAAGCCGCTGAACACAAAGCAGAAGCGCCTGCTGAAGATTTGATTGCCCTGCCCAGCGTGATAGCGCCTTTAGCCCCTTTGCACACGGGTTTAACCACGCAAGCGCAGCCCACACTGTATTTCTACATTTCCACTGATTGGCCGGAAATGCTGGAATTTACCCTCAATAAACGCCGTGCGCCCAAGCCGGAATTACATCTGGAAATGCGTCCCCCTGAAGGTGGTAAATTTGCCCAAGGTTTTCACAGCATTTCCCTTTCAGAACAGGGCGTTACTTTAGAAGCAGGGGAAACTTACGAATGGTTTGTGTTCATTACCCCAGACCCCATTGAGCGCACGGGCGATTTGTTCGCCAGTGCTACCATTCAGCGCGTCCTAGCAGATAGCCAGTTGCAAGCGGATTTGCAACGCGCCCCCGTCAACGAACAGTACAAAGTCTATGCTACACACGGCATTTGGTACGATGCGGTAGATACCCTGCATCAAAAGACAACGGGTGCAAGCTTGCGCCGTTTGCGTGCCGAACTGTGCGAACAAGCAAAAATGCCTAAATTGGCACTCTTTGACCGTAGCCAACTCTAGCCATGGCGCATTTCGCTACGCCTCCTGCCAAACGCCGCCGCTGGTGGCGTTTGGCAGCGTTTTTAGTATTGGTCGTGCTGGCATTGCTGTGGGGGTTGACAATGCTAGGACCGCGTTTTCTCATGTCCAACAAAACATTTGCCCCACCGCTCTCGTCAGCGGACTTAAGTACATCCACCGCACTGCCTGCTAAAGCCTATCCACAGACAGACGGCGATAGGTTCCAGCAAGAACGTCGGGAAAAAGATCAAGAAATGCTGGTAGATGCGCCCATCGCCAGTAAAACTGAAACAGCCGCCAAACCCGCCGCGCCGCCACCGCCACCCCCTGGCACACACCAGCGCCAAGTCGGCGCAGGACTTGCCACCACGCCGCCGCTTAACCAAGAAGCGGCTGAAGAACAAGTACAAGAACAGGTGCAGGTCAATCGCCTGCAAGCCTTATCGCAAATCGCCAATTTACCCACGCCAGCGTCGCTGACGCAAATGACGCAGACCACCGAAGGCGTTGGCAAAGCAAAGAAAGCCGATCTAGCGCTAACCAGCAACGCGCCTGAGCGGGCGCTGAGTGGACGGCACTTGTCGCCCGAACAGCCTTTAGGTGGAACAGTTCCGCTCGTTCCAGCAAATAACGTTGAACGCGACACACTCGAAACGATGCAAGACGCGCTGGTTGCCGACGATAAATCCCGCTGGTCGCTGTCTGAAAATTTTCTGCATACCCGTTACGACACGCAAAATCTGCATTTCCAAGCCGCCGAAGGTTACTGGGCAAACACCTATGTACCTGGCGATCCGCTGCTGCGCCGCCTGCAAGTGCGCTTAAAACGCCAACACCCCAGCTTGCCAGATCGCAACGTACAAAGCATTTGGCAGCCCTTTGATGCGCCGCAACAAGCAGCCTTGGCGCTCTATGTTCAGGCAGACAAACGCACCGTGCAAGGCAGCACACGCCTATTGCTACAAGTCGGCTTAAAAGGCACAGCGCGACACAGCGGGCGGCGTCCCGCCATGCGCGTCGGCATCGTGCTGGATTTGCGTGGAACACTCAGCAGCGAACAGGGCACACTCATGCGGGCTTTGCTACAAGCCTTATTGCAAGCACGGCAAAGCGACGATCAATTCCTACTGGCAGTAGCGGGTCGTCCTGGTGGATTGCTGTTACCGCCAGAGCAATTTCGCCAAGGCCCCTTAAGTTTGGCGCTACCCCATCTATTCGGTGATGCACCCGCGCCTTCAGCCGAACAGCTAGAGCTGCCACAGGCTATCGAAGCCGCAGCAGAGCACCTAAAACGCAACGACAGCCCCGACTCCCCATTAGGCACCAGCCTACTGCTACTCGTCACCGCCCAAAGTCTAGGCACAGCGGCTGAAACCCTCAACGAACAGGCACACCAATACGCCACCGCCGGCATCCCGCTCAGTGTAGTAGGCATAGGCAACCAACTCGCAGCCGCCGAATTAGAAGAACTCACAGTGCTAGGACAAGGGCATTTACGCCTGTTAGAGCGCAATGACGCCGCCGCCGCTCTCATAGACCGTGAACTCCATGCCGTCAGCCGCGTCGTAGCACGCGCTTTACGCCTGAATATTCGCCTCAGCCCCAGCGTCAAACTGATAGACATCCCTGGCTCACACCGCTTAGACACCCATCGCAGCACCCAAATGCGCCAAGCAGAACGCAGCATAGACCAACGTCTAGCGCGTAGCCTTGGCATCGAACGCGACCGAGGCACAGACGAAGCCGGCATTCAAATCCTACTACCCGCCTTTTACGCCAACGACAGCCACGTCATCTTATTAGATTTAGTCGCCGAAAAGCCCGGACAACTGGCAGAAATAAGCCTACGTTACAAAGACCTTGTCTATTCACGCAACGGCATCGCCCGCGCCTCACTCAATCTCGGCAACGAAGCCACAACCCCCGGACCACTCGAATTAAATGTGTGGAAAAACTTACTCGCACTCCAACTCGCACAAGGCTTCAAACAAGCCGGAGAACAACTGGCAGCCGCCCAAGTACAACACGCAGTAGAATCCTTACAAAACTATTTGCAAGTATTAGAAGAAATGCAAACCCAAGTCACACAATGGCGGCAAGACCAAGAATTGCAGCAAGATCAACAACTGGTGCAACATTACATTCAACTTCTAGCACACCCAGAAACCATTTCTTTAACGCATTTAGCAGATTCTTTACAGTACGCAGCTTTTATCAAAACTCTGCAACCTCCTGATTAACACATCCATCCACCTCCCCCTGCTTCCTCCTGAGGGCGCCCTGCGCCCGCCTATCTAGCTCATCCCGCTGAGCGACAGCACACGGGCAAACTTCATTCGCCACCTAGCTATCCCCCGCTTTACCCAGTCCGCATAGATGTTGCTTGACGCTGTTAAGTCAATCCATCAACCTGCCCCAAAATATGACGCAACCGCTTATTTATTAAGCTATTTTTTGTCATATTTTGTAAAATTTGGGGCTTTGTCAAAGGACTGCTTATGCACACCACCTCCCTGTTTAATCAAGAAATTTACTTAGTTTCTCGTCAGTTGCGCGTAATTTTGCCGGATGCCATAGCGCAACACCTAGACTTAGGCATCCTTTACCAAAGCAAAAATGGCGAAACTGGCTGCCTGTTCTCCACTGACTGCATTGCCGGGCGCTGCACCAAGCCCCGTTCATATCCATCAACATTGATGCAGTACAGCGTAGCACCTGCCTAGAAATCGCGGACATTCAAGAGCTTAAAGAAATTTACCTATGCGTTTTACCCAGCCACACCTGCACACAAGAAAAAACACCGCTCGAACTTGAATTGCATGATGACGAAGAAAAGGCTTGGCGTTTAACTTTTGATTTTACTTGGGATCAACGCCTATGCTTAGTAGCAAAGCTAGAAAACACCGGTTTTATGGGCGCTAAAATCAACCGTCTCAATCAGCTACTCAATGCCGCTGAAGCCCGCAAAATTTTGCCTGGCGCACAACGCATACTGGATAGTCTACAGGCGCAAAGCACGCCGACGCATCCAACGCCCGAACAAGCAGCTCCCAAACCTCCCCCCCCAAAACAGCACCGCCACACCGCCACCACCTAAATCGCCTGCAAAACCTGCCCACAATCTGAGTTA